>JAQCHG010000368.1 GCA_027619675.1 Cyanobacteriota bacterium | reverse complement strand
GCATCTCCCATGCTCCCCAGCTCCCCCACCCAAGGAAATGGTTGGCAAACTTACGCCGCGCTGGACTAGTAGCCCAACTCTTCGTAATAGGGCTCAGGCAAGTTGCTGACGGCCCGTTCTAGGGCGGCCAAGGAGCGGTTATAGCCCAGAATGGCATCCACCAGATTGACCTCCGCCTCCGTCAGATCTGACTGGGCGCTGATCACATCGAGCTGGGTGCCGACCCCGGCCTCAAACCGCAGTCGGGCGAGGCGCAGGGCTTCGCGGGCTTGCTCTACCGCGAGGCGGGCGGTGTCAATGTTTTGGCGGTTAGATTGCAGGGTGAAGTAGGCTTGCTCTACCTCAAACCGCACGGTGCCTCGGGTTTCCTCAAAACGGCGATCGGCAATTTCAATATCTGCCTGGCGCTGATCGGCGCGGGCCGCTGCGGCTCCCCCCTCAAACAGCACCCAAGAGGCCCGAATACCAAAGCTGTAGTTATCGGTAAATCCGTTGTCGTTATTAAACGTATTTTGCAGGTTGTAGTTGGCGAAGAGATCCACCTGGGGACCCAAGGCCGCCAACGCTGCCTGCTGCTGTTGTTCGCTAATTTGCCGCTGCACCAACTGCTGCTCTAGTTCGGCTCGGCTTTGGTAGGCCTGCACAATGCTGTCCTCTAGGGACAAGGGCCAGGAACCCGCAATGGCCACCTCCACCGTGGTCACATCCAAGGAGGGGGGCAAGTTTAACCGACGGGCCAGTTGGCGTTGGGCAACTTGGCGATCGCTTTGGGCCTGGGCCAACTGCTGTCGGGCATTGGCTGACTGTACCTCCGCCCGCAGTACATCAAACCGGGTGCCGACCCCCACATCTTCCCGCAGTTGGGTGTCCCGCAGGTTGCGTTCTGCCTCCTCTAGAAAGGCGGTGCTGATGCGAATCTGCTCGATCGCCCGTTGCAGGTCGTAATACTCATTGACAGTGTTTAAGCGCAACACCGCCCGCCGCCGTTCCAACTCCAATTCACTGAGGCGCACCTGTTCTTCCGCTGCCCGAATGGTGGCCTGCCGCTGCCCAGAGCTGAAAATGTTGTAGGTGACATCCACCTGACCCGACACGGCCCCGGTCAACTCCTCCCGCTGGGTGATGCCAGCCCCGGTGATGGCGCTGGTGCGACTGTTTTGCCCCTGGAGAGTGCCGTTGAGGGAGACCTGGGGGTAAAGACCGGCCTGGGCTTCCCGCAGGGCGGCGCGGCTGCGTTCTAGCTCTAACTGGGCCACCCGGATATCGGGATTGTTGCGATAGGCCAACTCCAGCACATCCTCCAGGGTTAGGGGTTGGGTGCCAATGATCTCCACCTCCCCTGGCTGGGTCTGAATCAGCAGCGGATTAGGGTCGGGATCCAGATATTCCAGGGGATCGACCACCCGTGCGGGGGGAATGGGCGCAGCCGTGCCTTCGGAGGCCGGGGCGGTTGGTGTGTCCGGTGAGGTGTCGGCATCATCCAACAGGGGACTAAACTCCGATGCGTCCTCAGCAGCGGATCCACTGGCAGGGGCGGGATCACTGGCACCCGGTTCCGACGCTTGAGCCACTAAGGGGGACTGGGAATCGGACCGTAGGGCTGCGGTTACGGCTGATGCCGATGGGGTGGCCTGGGCGGTTAGCGTCAATCCACTCCCCCACGCGATCGCCACCAGGCCCAGGGAGGGCCACCAAGGTCGAATCATGCCGTTGTCCATAGAAGATACCTATGTTTATGAGCGCCCGTGCGGCGGCGAAAGGGGCTGTGGATGCAGCCGTTTTCAGTGTTGCCCCTACGATACTACACCGACCAGTTCCCTTGTCTGGGGTGGGCGTAAACACCCCTCAATTAGACCGTCCACCCCGTCTACCACTTGAATGGGGCAGTGGAGGGCCGCCGCCACCGCCGCCACTGGGGTGTCGTCTAAAAGTAGCCAGTGATCGGGGCTGTCGGCACTGGGTTTAAGCATGACAGCGGGGATCAGTAGGCCATCCCCCAGATCGCGATCGCCTAAATGGTGCTGGAGATCGTGGCCCGTCAACAACCCCGTGACGGTAATATCCCGGCCCCAATAGTCGCTGGCCAGGGCTGCCAGGGTGACCTCCAGGCCTGCCACCTGGTTGAGTCGCGCCACAATCGGGTGAAAGGCTTGCTCTACGGCATTGCCCACCACCCAGGTATAGCGCCGGGGGGGCTCAACGCGATCCGGCAGTGCCCGCGCCGCTGCCTCAAAGGCGGTGAGGAACTGGCGGATCGAACCGACTCCATTGCCCAATTGGGGGAAGTCCTCATAGGCCGCCGTTGACGGCAGCGATCGCCCAGCAATTAAAAACCATTCATCCGCCAGCCAAGCAAAGTGGGTACCCCAGTGCTGATGAAAACGGGCCTGGAGGGCCTGGACCTGATCGATCACCTCCGCTGCCTTGGCGGGGGTAACCGCCACCAACTCATCCTCCACCGGACGAAAGCGGGTGAGGCCGACGGGCACCACCGCCACAGAGGTGACGGTGGGCTCCTCGGGATCGTAGAAATGGGCCAAGTCTTCCAGGGTCTGGGTCAGGTGATCCCCATCGTTAATGCCGGGGCAAACCACCACCTGGGCGTGGATCTGGAGGCGGTGCTGGCGAAACCAGGCCAACTGATCCAAAATCAGTCCGGCGCGGGGATTTTTCAGCAGCCGCGATCGCACCGCCGGCTCCGTAGCGTGGATGGATACGTAGAGGGGCGACAGGCGCATTTGGGCAATGCGATCCCACTCCGGCTGGGTCAGGTTGGTGAGGGTGAGGTAGCTGCCGTAAAGAAAGCTGAGGCGATAGTCGTCATCCTTGAGGTAAAGGGTGCCCCGTTTCCCTGGGGGTTGCTGATCGATAAAGCAGAAGGGACAGCGGTTATTGCACTGGATCAAGCCGTCAAACAGGGCGGTTTCAAACTCCAGCCCTAGATCGTCGTCATAGTCCTTTTCCAGTTCCACCTGGTGGGTGGTGCCTGCCGTGTCCAGCACCTCCAACACCAGCACTTCGTCGGCGCAGAGAAACTGATAATCAATCAGGTCTCGGGGGCGCTCACCATTGATGGACACCAGGCGATCGCCCGGCTCAAAGCCCAATTCCGCCGCAATGGAATCCGGCAGGACGCGGGTTACAACCGCAGGTTGCAGGGTGAGGTTACGCATGGCAGTCCAAATCTCGCTGGTGGGTATGGCATGGCCCCTGGCCGCTACCCCTACCGTTCATCCCAACCGAAGCCAGGGGGAGAATCCCAGGGAATAGTCAGGTGACGGGATGCCGCCGTACCCCTTACACATTCTGCATGAGTTGTAGGGAAATCGCGGCGAGAATCGCCACCCCAAAGCCCAGACGGTACCAAACAAACACCCAGGTGCTGTGGGTCTTGAGAAATTGAATCAACCAGGCGATCGCCGCATAGGAGGAGATCACCGCCGCCCCCAGCCCCGCTATCAACGGCCCCCAGCCCACCCCGGCCATGCCGCTGTCCAGCAAGGTTTTTAACTCCACCAACCCGGCCAGGGTAATGGCGGGAACCCCCAAGAGAAAGGAAAATCGCGCCGCCGTAGACCGCTCTAGCCCCATAAACAGCCCCGC
>JAQCHG010000367.1 GCA_027619675.1 Cyanobacteriota bacterium | reverse complement strand
CCCCAGTAACGGCACCGCTGCCGTTAAACCTCACCAGGAAGTTCTTGACATCCTTTTGAGCGGGGTTGAAGAATTTGAGTTCGTTCTCATTTCGGATGTCGATGGTTTCACTGAACGTGGAACCGTCCATGTATTCAACAAAGAGTTCACCCTTGGCGTCGTCAATGATGCCGATAGACTCAATCACAACTTTTGATAGCTTGCTGCGATCGAAGTTAAAGAAGATGTCGCCGCCGATACTGGTGTCGTCGGGGGTGCCGTTGCCCGGATTTTCTTCAAAGATCAGCACGTTTCCCTGGGGGGCCGTGTTGTAGTAATAGCGGAACCGCTCTTGGTTCCTTTGGATTGTGCCGTTGCCATTGATGTCATAACTGAAGGCACCGTTTCGATCTTGGTCGTAATATCCTTCGCCCGTGGCTAGGTCATCGTCGCCGTTACTGGTGCTGGTGCCGCAGGCTTGGGTAAAACCACTTAAAGAAATGCCGTCATCAAAGGGCTTGCAGTTGCTGTTGAAAAGCCCCAGGGGCGCATTACCCTGCTTGGGAGAGCCCGTGATGGTGATGCCGATATCGCTCCAGAGGGTGCCGATATCCACGCGATCGCCGTTGCCGTGGGTGTCTAGGGCGTTGGCATCCAGAAGATTACCGTGGGCGTCCGTCTGAAAGTCGAGGACAAAATCAGCGGCGTAGGCTGATGGCGTGGTCAGGGCACTCCCCACAATTCCAAGGGTGAGGAGGGCGGTGGCGGCTACCGTGGCGCGGACCTGTAAATTGCGCTGAGGGAAAGTCATGGCAGCTAGGGAATACCAGGTAATAGATGAGGGGTGTGCTGGGGTTGACCCTGACGTGTATTTACCGAAGCAACCGCCGATAAAATTCAGTGGTCTTACGGCCTCATCCCTACCGTGCCTCGTCTGCCCCATGTTGATAACCCTTAGGGCTGGACATGGCAGAAACTTTTATGGATTGGTTGAGTCCCTTCATGTCCAGTTCACAATAGCTGGGCCTAGATGGGACAGGTGCTGGACAACTCAATATTGATCTGTGGTTTTGGTCAATTCAAAAACCGTGTCATTCTCTACCTTCTCAGGGGGCAGACGCCTGCGCGCCTTCGCGGCGTCTAGTGGAGCTTGGCGCGAATACCCCTACCTTCTGGCTCCCTATCTCCCATGCTCCCCAGCTCCCCCACCCAAGGAAACGGTTGGCAAACTTACGCCGCGCTGGACTAGGCTGGCACCAGGCGAATGGGAATATCCCGAACTGGCTGTTCTTAGGGCCAATAAGTGTAGCCCCTCCTGGCCATGCCCAACCTATGGGAGCAGAGGGGGCGCAGCCCGGTTAGGGGACCTGATACTGCCGACCCCGCCACTGGGTGGGGACTCGGAGGGACGATAGCCAGATGCGCACCACCGCCAGGGGATCTGCCAACGGGGAGAGCCAAAACGCCCAACTGCTGCGGGCTTGGCTGAGGTCGTAGGAGGGCAGAATGGCCCATTGCAGGGCAAAACGCACCGCCAGCAGACTGAGATTGACCCCCAGGGCCAATTGGATGGGCCAGGGCATCGCCCCCGTCAGCAACCCTAGGGTGAGCAGGGGCACCGCTAACCAGGGCAGGGCTTGGGTACTGGTGAGAAACCACAAATCTCCCGCCACTTGGCCCTTAGAAGAGGCGTCCTTGAGATCTAGGGACCGGCCCCATTCTCGCCAGGTTTCCTGTAGGCCCTCGTACATGCGCACCTTCAACAGGGCGGAGCCATCCCAAAAGCCGACACGGGCACCGTGGGCGGCGGCGTAGCGGGCGAGGGTGACATCGTCACAGAAGGATTGGCGGGCAGCGGTGTAGCCCCCGAGGCGATCCAACAGCGATCGCCGACAGAGAAAACATTGACCATTGGCCATCACCCGCTCGGCCCCACTACCCTGGGCACCCGTTGGCCCAAACCGATAGATCAGGGTCATGAGGAGCGCGGGTTGTAGCCACAGTTCCCCTACGGTTTTGAGCATGAATCGAGGGGAGAGGGACACTAAATCAAACCCCTCTGCCGCTGCCGCCGTGATTAAGGCGGGCACTAGACCGGGCTGGGGCTGGGTATCGGCATCTATGCCGAGAATCCAATCGCTTTTGGCAGAGGTGTGCAGATAGCCGTTGTGTAGCGCCCAAGGACGCCCCACCCACCCTGACGGTAGGGGATCGTCCGTCATGAGGCGAAAGCGGGGATCGGACTGGCTGGCACGGGTCACTAGGTCGGGGGTGCCATCCTGGGATCGGCTGTCTACCACCAGCACCTCCCGCACCTCGTAGGTTTGTCGGCCAATGCCCTCTAGGCAGGGACGAAGGCGGGCGGCTTCATTGAGGGTGGGGATCACCACCGACACTAGGCCCATTTGGTCTGGGGTGGCGCGGCGCGGTTGCAGGGGCGGTCGGCGACGGGGACCCTGTAACAGGCGGGACAGCAGCACCATCACCGCTGGCAGTTGCAAAACCAAAAATAGCAGGGCGATCGCGCTAATCCCCATGCCCATGGGGGAGATCCCCTGCCCAGGAAAACTATTCATCGGTACCCACTATCGCTAGGAACAGCTAGGGGCTATTATCCATGGCCGTTATAACCCCTGTGGCGCAACGGTTACAGCCCCTAGCCAGATTACAGGAATGGGCGCGGTTAGGGATCCCCGTCAGGCGTTGACCCTGCGTCAATAACCGCGCCCCAAGGACCATCAATATGGACCCATCGGCGAAGACACATGTGTTCACATGGGTGAACGTGCTTGGGGCCAGCTATTTGGTGGCGACCCCGGCGGTGACAGCGGGCAAACGGACGGATCCCAAGGCTTCTACCTGTCGGGCTTCCACTGTTTGGGGGGCAGCGGCCCGCCAGCACAGCCACGCGGGCAAGGCTCCAACGATGATCCCCAGCCCCACTGGAATGACCATTTGGCTGGCTAGGCTCATCACCATGGCAAAGGCAAAGTTTGAGAGGTAAACCACTAAGGGCACTGTGAGTTGGCTGCGGTCTAAATTACAGGGGCGATCGCTCCATCGCCACAGCACTGCTGCCACCGTCATGAAGACGGCACCCGTACCAAACCAACCCGCAAAGTTTTGGTAGGGCATCCCAAAGAAGGCCCCAGGGGTGTGCCAATACCAGAAGGGCATGGCGGTCTGGCTCATGGCGGGATCGAGCACGAAATCCCAGGACATTAGCAGTAGCGCCCCGGTGGCGATCGCCGCCCCATGACGCACTAGGCCGCTGCCAACCGTTTGCAGCAAGCCCCCCCGCGCCAGCAGGTAGGCGGAAATACCCAGGTAAAACCAGGACATGGGAATGGTGAAAGGCACTAACCCCCCAATTTTGTAGCCCAGACCGTTGAGATAGGTGTAATCCCCAAAGGGAAAGCCAGTGCTGGTGCCCAGCAGTTCACTGGTGAGGGAAATGCCCACGGCGGGGATGAGAAAGGCCAACAGCGATCGCAGCCCCAAGGTACGGTAGGCGTGGAGACCAACGGCGACAAACCCCATCAGAATGTAGGCTACCCCGCCCCCCGCTAAACTCCAGCGGTAGAGCAGTGGCCCAGCGGGGACATACTCCAATAGCTCTGGATGG
>JAQCHG010000366.1 GCA_027619675.1 Cyanobacteriota bacterium | reverse complement strand
AGCTTCACAGCATCTCCTCCATCGACTTATCCCGAACTGAGGTTATTTAGCGGGTTAAGGGGAGGCGGGCAGCGTAAATTCTTGCACGGGGATGACCCGCACGGAGAGGGTGACGGGTCGTTGCAGGGCGGATTCTAAAAACCGCTGGCTGGCTTCTAAATCCACTGGGGAGAGGGGGGCGTTGGGGGTCAGCACTTCTAAGCTAATCAGCAGGCCCGTAGTTTGTTCTTGAACGGCGATCGCCTGAATGTCGCTCTGATCCAGCAGGGGCAGTTCATTGCGCACCAGGTATCGCACCCGCTGCCGCAGATTAGACTGCACCAGCAGATTTTGCAGCGACAGCCCCAGGGGCACCCCCAGCAGCACTATCATCACCACCGAGGCGATGATGCCCTCCTTGGCCCGCTGTAGGGAGCCGTACTCCTGCCAGAGAAAAATCAAAATGCCGCTAAAGATGATGCCCGTCAGGTTGGTGATGTACAGCAGGGTGGCCCCCATCCACACCGTTTCGTTGCCCAGGGCGATACCGATGCCCACCACGCTCAGGGGCGGCACTAGGGCCACCGCGATCGCCACCCCTGGAAAAGAATCCGCCACATGCTTACGGGACTTGGCAAAGGCCCCCGCCGCCCCCGCCGCCATCGCCACCGCCAGGTCAATCAAGGTGGGTTCCGTGCGCAGGATAATTTCCTCCGTCAGGGTGCGCAACCCGGTCATGTAGCAGATCACTGTGGCGCTCACCACCGCCACCAATGTGCCAAAGACGAGGGTGAGCCCCGCCCGTTTAATCAGGCGGCGGTTCGCCACCGCGATCGCATAGGCCACACCAATAATTGGCCCCATCAGTGGCGCAATGATCATCGCCCCAATCACCGTGGCGGTGCTGCCCGCCAACAGCCCCAGGGTGGAAATCACACTGGAAAGGGTCAGCATCACCACAAAGCTGAGGGAGGGCACCGACTCTCGCCACAGCAGTCGATTCAACCCCGCCACCGGGATGGGTTTGGAGGTCAGCCAGCGCCAGTCGCCGCTGTTGCTCCACCACCACTTGCGCAACTGCCGACGGCTGCCAGCCAACACCTTGAGAACTCTGCGGCGGGAAGCCATGGGTTACGGGGAAATGGGTAAAGGAGACAGCAGCCATTCCCCATCGGGATCGGACCACTCTATCCAGAAAAGTGCTCTTCAGCTTAGCCCATTTCAGGCTTGCCGGATTCCACCGTCGGGGGGGTGAGGTCGGGGGCTACCTGTTCCCGGTGGGGTGGGCGACGGCTGGGGGCGGTGGTTTCCTGCACCCGCAGGGTAAAGAGGGCCGCCACCAAAAAGCAACCGCCCCCCAAGGCCACCGCCAGCAGTCGATTGTCGTCGAGCAAATGGGTCATCACCCAGCCCAACCCCAGGGAAGCGACGATCTCTGGCAGCACGATAAACATGTTGAAAATGCCCATGTAGATGCCGCTTTTGCGGGTGGGGAGGGAACTCACCAGCATGGCGTAGGGCAGGGATAGCATACTGGACCAGGCCACCCCCAGCCCCACCATGGGCAACAGCACCCACAGGGGGGAAGGCACAAACAGCAGGGAAATCAGCCCCAAGCCCCCGCACACCAAACAGAGGGCATGGGCCACCTGGCGATTGGTGGCGGCGGCGAGGCGGGGCAGGGCAAAGGACACCACAAAGCAGACGGCATTATAGGCGGCCATGCAGATGCCCGCCCATTCCACCCCTTCCCCATATAGGGCGGAGGATTCATCCCCTGCCCCAAACAGGTTGTGGGCGATCGCGGGGGGAAAGTACAAAAACACGCAGTACATGCCCAGCCAGCTAAAGCCCTGCACCCAGGCCAACTGCCGCATGGTGGAGGGCATCTGGCGAATAGCGGTGGTCACCTCCCGCACCGTGGCCCAGCCCCCCAGCCGTCGTTCCTGCTGTGCCCGAAAGGCGGCCATATCGCGGGGGGGATGCTCCTCCGTCAGCAGCACCGTCCACAGCACCGTCCCCAAAAACACCGCTGCCCCCACATAAAAGGACACCTTCACAGAGAGGGAAATGCCCGACGCCCCCGCTTCACCGGGGGCAATGCCCAACCCATGGGTCAAGAGCCAGGGCAGGGCGGAAGCCAATACCGCCCCCAGGCCAATGAACAGACTCTGCATGGCAAAGCCCTGGGTGCGTTGGCGGGGGGGCAGCAGATCCCCCACAAAGGCGCGGAAGGGTTCCATGCTGATGTTGGCGGCGGTGTCTAGCAGCCATAGCAGCCCCACTGCCATCCACAGGCTGCCGGCATTGGGCATCCAAATCAGGGCAAGGGTGCTGAGCAATGCGCCGACGAGGAAATAGGGACGACGGCGACCCAATGGCCCCCAGGTGTTGTCGCTGAGGTTGCCAATGATGGGCTGGATGATCAGCCCCGTCAGGGGAGCGGCCAGCCACAGAATGGGGATTTGATGGGCGTTGGCCCCCAGTTGCTCAAAGATGGCGCTGGTGTTGGCCATTTGCAGGCCCCAGCCAAACTGGATACCAAAGAAGCCGAAGCTCATATTCCAGAGCTGCCAAAAGTTGAGCCGGGGCTGCCGCTGCGGTCCCGTGTCTGGGGTGGGGGCAGGGTCAGCTTGGGAAGGGGATGGCTCTGGGGGAGAGAGGGGGTCAGATGGCGAGGGGTTGGTTGATGGGGAAGTCACACCGCGTTCTCGATACAGGTCCTAAGGGGCAGAGGGGGGATGGGGACCGATCGCGGCGGCGGGCGACGATCGCGCCGCCATGGCATCGAGGGGACGGGGTTTACCAAGCAACCGAAACGGGCCAAGGGCATGGGGATGAGCGCGGCGGCGTAGTCAGCCTGGGGACAGCTTCAAGGCATCTTTGAACAATTGGGCCTTAAGCAATCAGGTGTTGAACAATCAGGCCTTAAGCAATCGGGCCTTAAGCAATCGGGCCTTAAGCAATCGGGTGTTGAACAATCCAAATGTTGAACAATCGGGCCTTGAACAACAGGGTGGCAGGGGTGGGGGCGGGTTGGTAACCGTCGCAGGATGGACCTGAGTCCAGGGCTTGTGGTCCGCTTAGGCGATCGCTGAGAAAGAAATTACCTGCTCAGAATGTTGGGTCTCGTCCCTCGACGCCAGCCTACGGCGGTATATTCATTCCGAAAAATCCCATTAGCCCGCGATCGCCAGTTTGGTGGCCCGCAGTTGACCACAGGCGGCATCCTTTTCTAACCCTCGGGAATAGCGGACGCTGACCGCCACATTGCGGTCCTGGAGGGTGGCCATAAAGTCCTGGATGCGGCGATCGCTGGGGCGCTGGTAGTCCACCTCGTTGATGGGGTTGTAGGGAATCAGGTTGACGTGGCTTTGGAAGCCGCCAATGTGGCCCGCCAGTTCCGCTGCGTGTTCCGGCAGGTCATTCAACTCCGCCAGCAGAATGTACTCAAAACTCACCCGTCGCCCGGTGAGGGTCACATAGTCTCGGCATTCCGCCAGCAGGTCTTCTAGGGGATAGTGCTGGGCGCTGGGGATGAGACGGATGCGTAGGGCCTGGTTCGAGGCGTGGAGGCTCACCGCCAGGGTGACTTGCGGGTGGTGATCCGCCAGACGGCGAATGTG
>JAQCHG010000365.1 GCA_027619675.1 Cyanobacteriota bacterium | reverse complement strand
GGCGGCGGCCACCCCCACTGCTGCCGCTCGGGCTTTAAAGGCTTCGGCGGTGTCTACCACCACCTGCCCCTGGCGAATTTTGGCGTTAATCTCGTCGAGGCTGCGCATGGGGGGGGAGGGGTTGCAACAACCGCCAAGTGAGGAAACCGCCGAGGACGATCGCGGGGGTGAGGACGATGGCGAGCCCGACCCCATCGGTGGCGGGAATGGGCAAGCGGGGGGCAACGGTTTTAAACACCCCCGCGATCGCCACGGAGGAGCCCAGCACCTTCAGCAGAAAGATCAGCACATCCCAGCCCGGTTTAGTGGCCATGGCGATCGCCCTCCCTAGGCACGACGAATGTTGAGGCAGCACCACTCCTGCCGCCGCCAGAGGGTGGCCACCACCCAGCCATGTTGCTCTAGGGTGTCAGCCACCAGTTTTGACTGATCCAACAGAATGCCGCTGAGGATGCCCCAGGTGGTGGGTTTGGCAATTTCGCTGAGGTGGGGCACCAGGTCTAAAATCACCTCCGCCAGGATGTTGCAGAGGATGCCATCCACGGGTTCCGCCAGGGTGCGGATCAGGGTGTCGAGGCTGCCCTGTTGGACCTGGAGGCGATCGGGATCCAGGTCATTCAAGGCACAATTTTCCACCGTGGCCTGCACTGCCAGGACATCGGTATCCACCGCATAGGCCCGCTTTGCCCCCAACAACAAAGCCCCAATGGAGAGAATGCCGGACCCACACCCGATATCTGCGATGATCGGGCCTGGGTCATGGCCTACCAGCCGCATTTCCAAAGACTCTAAACACAGTTGAGTGGTCGCATGGGCTCCGGTGCCAAAGGCGGCCCCCGGATCCAGCATTAAGATCTTGCGATCGCTGGGGGGCGGCGTAATCCAAGCGGGGTTGATCAAAAAATGATCCCCCACGGGTTCTGGGTGCCAGTGTTCCTTCCAACTCTTGGACCAATCTTCTTCATCAATCAGGTGCCAAGTTGCCTTCGGGGGCGGCAGTTCCATACAGAGGGCATCTTGCTTGAGGAAAAGGGCGATCGCCGCCAAATCCAGCAGCTCAAACGAGCTTTGGGGAAAGTAGGCCAACACCAAACGATGGGAAGCCTTGCGCTGGCTGGAAATACCTTGACTGCCCATGGCCTCCAGTCGCCAGAAGATGGTGTCCTCCAGCGCTGGATCACAGATAACCTGAATTTCCCACCAGTTCTTAGCCAAGGGGTTCCTCAACAGACATCAGACACCACAACCATACGCCGCCCCCCTACCCTTCGGTAAAGCTCCCAACCCGCTTCGGTAGACTTCGGCAGAAATCACTGCCCGCCTACCTGCCTAGTCCACTGGCCCAAGCAACGGTGGCATACGCCGCACAGGGATCACGGACTCTACAACCTATAGCACCTACCCAACGGAGGAACCGTTGCCTAGTCCCCCAGGGCGGCAGTAGCCGCATCCAGCCCCCTCACCGCATTCCCTCGGGAAGGCTATGCCTACGGCTGGGCTCACGCCGAAGCTCTGAATCCCCGTCCTGAAGGGAGAGGAACTTTCAAATCCGGCTCCCCTTAGCCCTCTGGGGTTAGGCCAGAGGACATGCGCACAGGGCCTGGGGGATATAGCGCTCCTGTGGGAGAAGCCGCTTCGCGTCTAGTACTCTTCCCGACGGGTGGACATGTGCGTAATTCACGCCGCGCAAGACTCGTGATGGGTTCCTAGAAACGTTAGCCCCGCAGGGTTTCAGCCCCTAGAGACTCACGGTATAGGCATCGCGAATACCGGGCACCTTGGTGATTTCCGCCAAAATCCCTTCCGGCAGGGGATCATCGATGCTCAGCACCATGACCGCATCCCCCCGCACAATTTTACGCCCCACCTGCATACTGGCGATATTGACATTAAAACTGCCTAGCAGGGAGCCAATCTTGCCAATGATGCCGGGCATATCCCGGTGCAGGGTAAACAGCATGTGCCGGGTGGGGGGCACGTTGATGGGGAACTCGTTGATGTCGGTAATGCGGATCTCGTTGCCCCCCAGCAGCACCCCCGTGACGGAATGCTCCCCAAGGGAGCCCTTGGCCGACAGGGTCAGGGATCCGGTGTAGTCCTTGACGGTGGTGTCGCGGGTTTCAATCACATGGATGCCCCGCTCCTTGGCCTCAATGTTGGCGTTGACGTAGTTCACCCGCTCCTGCAAGGCATGGGAGAGTAGCCCCTTCAGGGCCGCAATCACCACGGGCTGGGTGTCGTTTTGGGCCAGATCCCCTTGCATCTGCACGTTTAGGGATTCCACGCGCCCGCCCGCTAACTGCCCCACCAGATTGCCCAGGGTTTCTGCCAGTTGCAGGTAGGGGCGCATTTGCTCCATGACATCGGCCCGCAAGCCGGGGATGTTCACTGCCGATCGCGCCGGCAGACCCAGCAGCACATCTCGAATTTGCTCCGCCACGTCGATGGCCACATTCACCTGGGCCTCTTCGGTGGAGGCCCCTAGGTGGGGGGTCAACACGACGGCCCGGCCCAAATCCCGCAGGGGCGATTCCCCCAGGGGTTCTTGGGCGTACACGTCGAGGGCGGCCCCAGCGATTTTGCCGCTGCTGATGGCGGCAGCTAGGTCCGCCTCGTTGATGATGCCGCCCCGCGCGCAGTTGATGATGCGGGCGGTGGGCTTCATGGTGGCCAGGGTCTTTTCGTTAATGAGGTTGGCCGTTTCCGGAGTTTTGGGTAGGTGCAGGGTGATGTAGTCCGCTTCCCGCAGCAGCAGGTCCAGATCCACCAGGCGACAACCCAACTGATCCGCCCGTTCTGAAGAGATGAAGGGATCGTAGGCCAAGAGCTTCATGCCCATGGCCCGCGCCACCGTGGCGACGTGGGCACCAATTTTACCGAGGCCCACCACCCCCAGGGTCTTTTTGTAGACCTCGACCCCGGTGAAGGCTTTACGATTCCATTCCTTGGCTTTGACCGACTGATCCGCAGCGGGGATGTGGCGGGAGAGGGACAGCATCATGGCCAGGGCATGTTCGGCGGCGGCGATGGTGTTGCCTTCGGGGGAGTTGACCACCACGATGCCGCGCCGGGTGGCGGTGGGCACATCTACGTTATCGACGCCGACGCCGGCCCGACCGATAATTTTCAATTGCTTGCCCGCTTCGATCACCGCTTTTGTGACCTGGGTGCCGGAGCGAATCATCAGGGCATCGTAGTCGGGGATGGCCTTGACCAACTCCTCGGGGGAGAGTTTGGTATGCACATCTACTTGGGCCACCTGGGAGAGGATGTCAATCCCGGCTTGGTCGATGGGGTCGGAAACGAGAACCTTGGGCATGGTGCGGCAACGGAGTTCACAAAAAGAACCCCCAAATCCGCGCTCAGCGTCACTAGCACAAAGGGGACTTAGGAGTTGTATCGGTGTCATTCTACTGCAAAGGGGTCAGCCTCCCAAGCTGGGATCTGTGGATCCGCAGGGGTAGGGGGCGATCGCCCTGGTGGGCTAGAATCCCTTTAATACCAGGGGTTGCGGTGGGTGTCTCCTCAACTCCCCCACCGATCAAACAGCTTCACAAGCACTTGATTAGAGAATAGAAAACCTTCGGGATCCGTGAGTCGCAGGCGG
>JAQCHG010000364.1 GCA_027619675.1 Cyanobacteriota bacterium | reverse complement strand
GGGGCGGATCAGCAAAATGCGATCGATGGCGGCAAGGGCGCGGGGAATGTCCTGGCGGTGCAGGTAAATGCCCTTGAGGTTACTCAACATGCGCACCAGCAACGGGCGAGGACCAATGGGGGCCAGGTGATCCTCTGGGCGCAGGCGGGCATCGTCGCCATAGAGTTGCCGCATCAGTTCCCGGCAGTCCTCCTCAAACATCACCTCCCCCTGGTGAAAGACATCCACAAAGATCGCCATCTCCGCCACCGTGGGGCGCACCAAAAAATGTCCTGGCATCCCCACCCCTGCCATAGGGAAGTCCACCCGTTTGGCCAATTCCAAATACACCACCGCTAGGCTGATGGGGATGCCCTTGCGCCGATCCATCACATCGTTGAGAAAGCTGTTGCGGGGGTCGTAATAGTGCTGTTGGTTGCCCTGGAAATTGAGTTCGCTGAACAAGTACTGGTTCAACGCTTGGATCACCTTGAGGGGATAGCGGCTTTCCGGCAAGCGGCTTGCCAGTTCTTGACCCATCAAGTCCAGTTTGTCTAGGTAGGCATCGCAGTCCAGGTGGGGATATTCTTCTTGGGCGATCGCCAGGGCAGCGACAGCCAGGTCTAACGCTGCATCGGTTTTGGCCAGTTCTGCCTGCAATCGCTCCCGTGCTGTCTGCCCCATGGGTTATGCCTCGTAGTCCGCGCCAGTTCCATACCGTAGCGCATCCACCCAGCGATGGTATCGGTATTGCAGCCCCTCGGGCAGGAGATCGCCCCACCCCTTCAGCCCTTGCGCGATGGGATAAAGCCCGCTGTAGGCGGCGAGGGCCAAGTAGTGGGGCAGCCAGCGGGCCACCGCCAGCGGCCCCACCTGGGGCAAAATTTGGGCCACCAATCCTGGATGTTTCACCGATGTGAACAGCAGGGTTTTAGCCAACGCCGGGAACTGCACCACATCCTGCAAAAAGGGCTTGAGGGTGGCGTCCCCCAAACTGGCCATGTCGGCAAAGATGGTGGCCAGGGTGCGGTTGATCTGGTCCGCCGCCAGGGTTTGGTTAACCCCTACGGTCATAGACTTTTGGAACAGCCAAGTTACGGAAAGGTTGGGTTGATAGGGTTGCAGCCAGCCCAGATCCCCAGCGGCTAGACAGTCCTGCTCCAGGGCTTCGCTGATGCCCCGGCTGAGCCGTTCTAGATGGCGCACCATGGCCCCAAAGCCGCCAAAGCTCAGGGGCGACTGGCTACCGCTGCTGTCCCCCACGGGCAGCATGCGGTCCCAAGGATAGGTGAGGGGGCTGTCGCGGTAGCAGGGGAAGAACCCAAACAAGGCCCGCTGTACCGTCAGGTCTTCGAGGCGTACCGATTGATAGTCCGGCAGCCAACGCCAATAGGCTTCAAACAGGTCCGTTAAGGTGGGGCGATCGCGGTGGGCATCCACATAGGTAAACAGATAGGTGGTGCGACCATCGCGGGCTGGGAAGGCTTCCCAAAAATACTGGCACTGGTGCTGGATGGGCGTGAAGGAAACGATCAGGTCCCCGGTGTCGTTGTGGGGGAAGCCCTGGGCGCAGGTGCCCACCACCAAACAGACCCCATCGGGTTTGCGGCCTGCTCTAGCCTGGGCCGCAATGGGGGAAAAGTGCCCCATGGCATCCACCAGCAGGCGGCTGGTCCAGGTCTCCCCGCCTTGGGTTTGTAGGGCCACACCGTCGGGGTGAACCGTCACCCCCGCCAGGGCGGTGTGTTCCAGCAGGGTGCCGCCCGCAGTGAGAAAGCGCTGTTTCAACGTGGCCAGCAGCAACACCGGGTCAACCCCCACATTCAGCACATCCCGCACCCAGAGGGGGTCGCCCGCACCAAACTGCACCCGCGCCGGGTTGTATTCGCTGGCGATCGCCTGCTCCAATTCCGCCGCCGTCAGCAGCCCTTGGCTGACCAGGGTTTGCATCTCCTGACGGGAAATGTTCCATTCTTGATCGCGGCCCCGCAGGGCACCTTTTTCCACCAGGGCCACCCGCCAGCCCCGCTGCACCAAAGCCACCCCCAGTAAAATCCCCAGGGTACCGCCGCTAATCACCACGTCCCACTGGGGGGAATCCCTTAGGAAATCGGTACTGGAGGTTACCACCGTTGGCTGGGGGATGTCCCCCTGACGATAGGCTTGCCAGCGGCGATCGACCGCAGCCAGACCCGCCAGGCTTTCGGGTAGGGAGGCCAGCATCCTAGGGGTGAGCAGCGGGTTGGAAGTATCCATGGAACTAAAAGTGATCGTTTTAAATCCGTGTTTTCTAGGAAGTCAGAAAGAACCTGACACCAAATACTGAATACACAGCGCCCTGTGCGCTGATGGGTGTGTCACCGGGTGGTGACGGAGTTGGAGTGTTTTTATGGCTGAGCCACAGCACAAGTCGCCACGGGATAATCCGTTTTGGTGTTATCGCGACCCGTTGACCGGACGTTGGTTAACGGTCATGACCGCTGACCAATGCCAGAGTGAATCGGCCCAGGCTGCCTTTCAACCCAAGGTACGCCAGGCATCTGCTCCCGTTTATCCGACTGCTGACGTCCGCACCTATTGAAGCGGGCGTTTTTAATAGGTGGGGGTTCCCCGCTGCCTCTAGCTAACTGTCCCTGGCTGATGGACAAGAGGGGTTGGGGCCATGTTTGCCCTGCCAATATTGCGTCTTTGATTGCCCCCACGCCCTAGGCAGACCTCCTGATTAGATCATAAACTTTTGTTACATGATTGAAGGAGATCACTATGGCCAGACAGGGGTGGATTCAAGCGGTTTGGGGATTGGTCGCGATCGCGGTGATGATCTGCCCCTGGTTGACCGCCGCCCCAGCGATCGCCCTCGGCGGCCCCCAGCCCGCCCTAAATGCCCCTGCCCCTGAGTTCACCCTACCCACCAATGGGGGAGATGGGGATCTGGCCCTGGCGGATTATCGGGGTCAGTGGGTGGTGCTGTACTTTTACCCCGCCGACTTCACCAGTGGCTGCACCCTAGAGGCCAAACGGTTTCAGCAGGATTTGCCCCAATACCAAGCCCGCAACGCTCAAATCTTGGGGGTGAGCGCCGATGATGTCACCTCCCACGCAAGTTTTTGCGATGCGGAGGGGCTGGTGTTTCCTTTGCTGTCTGACCCCGATGGGGTTGTGAGTCGGGCCTATGGGTCTTGGCTAACAGGGCGATCGCTGCGACACACCTATCTCATTGATCCAGAGGGCATGTTGCGGCAGCGGTTTCTGGGTGTCCGTCCCCCCATCCACAGCGCCGAGGTCTTAGCCGCCCTAGACGAGTTGCAAGGGTCGTAACCCGGTCTATCGCTCTAGCATCTTCTCCACCAGACCATCGCGGCGTCAGTTTGCCACCTTTTTCTGGGGCGGAGGAGCAGGGGAGCTAAGGGGGACAGGGACTTCTACCCAATTTCTGGAGCGCTTCCAAAGCCTGAACCACAGTGGTTTGGGCCGAAGAACAGTGGCTATGGGCCTGGAAAATGCCCCACTAATCTCCCTGATTGCCTAGACCAAATTCTTGGCAGGCGGGAAGGAAGTTGCGGTTTTCGTGGCCGGGGCGGCTGAGCTTAATAAGGGCAAAGCGTTGCAAGGGGATCAACCCTGCCCCTTGCTCTAGGG
>JAQCHG010000363.1 GCA_027619675.1 Cyanobacteriota bacterium | reverse complement strand
GAATAGATCACGATCGCCAGGGCTAAGGCCCACACCAAGGCTTCGGCTATTGCCTGCTGCAGCCCGTGGAAAAAGGGCAATCGAAACAGATAAAAGCTGATGTCCTTCTGGAATAGGGGCTCGGTTAGATCGAAATTGCTGGGGTTCAGAAACTTGAGAATGCGGTCCCAGGCAGCGGCGCTCTTGGTGGCTGCATCAAAGGAGAGCAGCACGGTTAAGGCGATCGCCCCATAGCGGACTAACGAAATCCAGACGGGCGAGAGGGCTTTGCCTTGGGTCAGACTTTGCCCCTGGAGGAGTCGCCAGGGACTCTCTCGGGTAAGCCAAAGGGCCAGCCCGTAATTGGCCAGCAAAAAGGCTGCATAGAGCACCAGGGTGCTCGCCCAAATGATCACCTGCCAACGGATCCGGGTCCAAAATACGCCCCCATAGCCCACCGCCGCAAACCACCAAGATTCGGTTAGGAAGTGGACCAGTGCCCCGGAGAGGGCCAAAAGCAGGAGGAGGGCGATCGCCACGAACAGAATCAAAGGGGGACGACGATCGAGGGTAGGATTGGCGCGTTTCACAATGGGGCAATACCTGGCTGTAATACGGTCGGATTTGAGGGGGACGGTGGGGCGACTCGCTGGCTACTTCTCTACCCTAAGCCTCCTTTCCCGTTTTGAGTTCTAGCTTGGCCCATCGCTCCTTTTCCTTTTGGGCCTCTTCCTCGGCCAATTCGCGATCGAGGGCGGTCTGTAGGTGGCTCACATAAAAGCCCATCATGTGATCGTTCACCAGATCAGCCCCGGACTCCCGCAGGGCCAACACAAAGCCCAGCAGGCGATCGGGCCACCGTTGCCCGAAAAAAGACTGCATCTGTAATTTGCCTGAGGTGCTGAAATAGCGGAACTGCCCCATGTGCCCATAGAAGCGAGTGGGCTTCAGGATATTGAACTGGGGGGGAATCATCGGCACCACGTCATTGTTATTCACATAGCGAAACATGCGATCGCCCATGCGCTGATTCACCTCGCGCACAAACTGCCAATCCCCCACGCGGGGTTGCCCAAAGGTATAGAGACCACTGACCTTGAACCCTTGGTAGTCAAGGGAGGTTGCAGCTAAAGCCGCTAACGCCCCCCCCAAGCTGTGACCGGCGACCCAAAGCTGGCTGTCATCAGCCCACCATTGCCTCAGGTAGTATCCGACGACCTTCTCAACACTTTCCCAGGCCCCTTGAAAGCCCTGGTGAACCTCGCCACCCGGCAGCTCCGCATTGGGGTTGATTTTGCCTTGAAAAGGTCGCAACTTGAAACTGAAATTAGTCTTCCAGTCGGCGACCTCCTGGCTCCCCCGAAAGATCAACATGATGTGCTGACCCTTACGGAACAAAAAGGCCTGGGTGTCGGTGGCCCGCATATCAAAATATTTGAAGTTATCCTGAATGGCCTGGGTATTGGGGGGATCCCCTTCCCGCAGCCACCGTTTCATCAAATCCACCACATATTCCTGAGCGGTCATGGCCTGCCAGGTGGTATCGGGTTGGTCACTGAGCCAAAGCTTGACAATGTCTGTTATGTATTCCAAATCGCTATAGACCAGGTGGGCCGCCTTTGCTAAACACAGGGCATGGTCAGCGTCATACGCGCCCTTGGGGCTGGCAAACCTAGCGAAGTCATGGGTGGAATAGGGGGGCGGCAAAATCTTATAGCCGTAGCGCTCAAACAGCCGCTGCACACCGTCGTAGCCCGCCCAGTAAATGTAGTGAAATAGTTGGTCGTAAAAGCCAGATCCCCCTTCTCGCCGGAATTTGCGATCGCTGATCAGCTGAATCCAATAAATCACAAAGGGCTTTAAGTCCTGCGGACCAATCAACCCAGCCTGAATGGAGGTCTCAAACTTTTCCAGACCCATCAAAAAGCAATCAAACCAATCCCGCAGGGCCAGCTCAATGGGAAATTCTTCTGAGGCATATCGCTCAAAAACTTGGCCAGTTGGGTCGTCCATCTTGCCCGCTTGGCTACGGATCTGATGGATTTGATTCAAACCCAAACGGGTCTTGACCATTTGACCATGGGACCGCAGGGCTCGCTTCATGCGCTCATCGGAGGCCTCAAACCGTACCACTTTGCCATTGGGCAGGGTCAGATCAAACAGGCGATATTCCTCATAGTCCAGAATATTCAGGACCTTTTGCACCTCAGGCTGGTTGCGAAAGTCTTCCACCAGCGATTGCAGCTCATTCAGCTGTCGCCAACGGCAATGGCGACCATACTGGAACATGCCTAACGTCGCCGCCCTAGCAACAACTAAGAGGGCTAAGCCAATTAACCCTTGCGTGATCAAGTTCCAAAACACCGAATCGTTGTATGGAGGTAATGGAACTGCCGACATCGGTTCAGGGGGCGTGGCCTCAGTCACAGCCTGAGGGGACGCTTCAGCCGCTTCAGGCCCAGGGGCTACGGGTGCAGGGGCTACGGGTGCAGGGGCAGCCGGGGCAGGAACCTGAGGCGGCGTCTCTGCTGCGGGAGCGTCAGTTTCAGCAGGGGTGACCGCTTCTGGGGCCAACGGTTCTGGAACTGCGGGCTCCGGTTCTGGGGGCGGGGCTTGGGCGATCGCCCCTGGCTGGTCTGCGACCATCGCAACCATCGATAAGACTGCGGTACCAATGCAAAGTGATGCCAGTAGGGTGGTAGATGCCCGTCTCAGACCCATGATCGTTCCGTGCCCCCGATTGATAAGTAGAGAATAGGTGCCTCGATGCTAGCGGAAAAAGTAATTTTCCCCAGCCTTGTAACTCTTTGTTGACTTGAGATTATGGGGGTGTGAATCAGGATGGGTTTTACTCGAACTTTTGCCCTGGGGCAGACCAGCCATGGAAGCGATACTGGCCCCCCAGACGGGCCACCAACAGATGGGACCCGTCTGCATTGACCAAGCCCCCCAGCAATACCGCCCCGCCCTGCCAGAGAATCTGCCCCTGCCCATTCACAATGACGGTTGATCGCCCCTCCGGCGACAGGATAATTTCGGCCTGGCCGTCACCGGTCACATCTTGGAGCTGCACCGTCAGGTCCTGCCCTGGGAGCGGGCCAGCTGAGATCGCAGCTGCAGCCTCCAGATTCCCCAGCCCCAGCAGCTCCCCCAGGGTGGCGAGGGCTTCCGGGTAACGTTGATAGACCAAGGTGAAGGGCTGTTGGGGTAGGTTATCGAAGCGGCGAAATTGGCCGGGGGAAATCGCCAGCCAGGAACCACGGGAATTTTCGGGATTAGGGGGGCCGGTCCCTAAGAGCTGGACCTGATTCCCCTGCTGCTGAATCGCGATGACAGTGATCGAAGTTCCAGCCGTAGCCCCCTCTGGCGTTAGCAGTTGCAAGGTCGGGGGTGACCCCAGGCGCTCCCAGAGAGCTGCCGGCGATCGCTCTGCCGCTAAGGGCTGCCACTGGCCGTTGACCCAGCCCCGATGCACCTGAATTTGATACCACTGCTGCCCCGTCGGCAACGTCAGCGTATCGGTGCCTGAGTACCAATCATCGGGCTGCACGCCCCCCGCTGGGGTGGCAATCCCAATCCAGCCTTGAATGGGGACATTGGCACTGGGGGGGCGATCGCTACGGCTCGGGACCAGGGGGC
>JAQCHG010000362.1 GCA_027619675.1 Cyanobacteriota bacterium | reverse complement strand
GACTCCGTCTATCGCGCACCTGGCGTTCCGCTGCGGGTAGAATTTCGGCGCAGGTGGTCCAAATGCCTTGGCGCAGGGAGTCTTGGAACTCCACAGGCAGCCCCGCCGCCGCCATGGCCCTGACCACCGAGGCCACATCGTAGGTCAAGGGCACCACCGTCCCCTGGGGGATCGCAGCGGTGGCGGGAAAATCCAGCAGACCGTAGTAGACGTGGGGCTGGCCCTCATGGGCGGGGCGGCCCAGCACCCCCACGTTGAACCAAAAGCCATTGCGCACCTGCCGCCACCAGGGGATGCCCGTGTGGGTGGCGCAGATGCCGTCCACGCCGTAGCGATCTAGGCAGTCCTCAATCCAGCCATCCCCCGTGGTGGATTCCCAAACAAATTCGTTGACCCCGTCGGGGCTGCCGTGGCAGAGCAACACTGTGAGATCGCGCCACCGCAGCCGAATGTGGGGCGGCAGGGTCCGCAACCAGGCCCGATGGTGGTCAGCGGTGTGGGCCTCGGTGTAGTCGTAGCTGATTTGGGCAAAGGCTTGATCACGGGGATCGGTGTAGCCACAGCCACAGTCCCGATCCCCATGGCCGACGGCATAGTCGTAATTGCCCTGGAGACAGGTGATCCCGGCCTGACGCAGGAGATCTAAGGTGCGATCGGGGTCAGGGCCAAACCCGCCCATATCCCCCAGGCAAAAGCGGTGGTCCACCTCCCCGGTGGCGTTCAGAAACGCGGCCACCGCCCCAAAGTTGCTGTAGGGTCCACCACACAGGGCAATGCGATCGCAGCCCTGGGGCAAGGTGATGTCCATCACCCGGTCGTGGCGCTCCATCGATGCCAACTTCATAGATGCCAGATTCCTCAACGTGGCCCTAGCCATTCAGCCCGTCCGATGGGGACGGATCCGATGGCGGTGTGGCTACTCTGCCCTGTGAAGCTGAATTTTCTCTGAGAACCTGGGGGCTCAACCCAGGGGCGATCGCAATCTCAAAGAAAACCTTTGAGTGTTCCAAAGCCCTGGGGAAAGTTGACTACCCTGAACACACTGACCTATCCCCCTCCTTGGGACTATCGCTACATCCCCAGCCCCATTCCCCTTGTTCGTTGTCAACATCGTTAACCCAGCTAGGAATTTCTATGGCACAGAGTTTTGGTGTAATTGGCCTCGCGGTCATGGGCGAAAACCTCGCCCTGAACGTGGAACGCAATGGGTTTCCCGTCGCCGTCTACAACCGCTCGCGGGATAAAACCGATCGCTTCATGGCAGAACGGGCCGGGGGCAAAAATGTCCAAGCCACCTATTCCCTAGAGGACTTCGTAGCCGCTTTGGAACGGCCCCGCCGGATTTTGGTGATGGTCAAAGCGGGCGGCCCCGTGGATGCGGTGATCCAGCAACTCAAGCCCCTGCTAGAGCCGGGGGACATGATCATCGACGGTGGCAACTCCCTCTATGAAGACACCGAGCGCCGGGTGAAGGAACTGGAACCCACTGGGCTGGGCTTCATCGGCATGGGGGTGAGCGGCGGAGAAGAGGGGGCCTTAAACGGTCCCAGCCTGATGCCGGGGGGCACCCGCGCCGCCTACGCCGAAATTGAGCACATCGTCACCAAAATTGCCGCCCAGGTGGATGACGGCCCCTGCGTCACCTACATTGGCCCCGGCGGCGCGGGCCACTACGTCAAGATGGTCCACAACGGCATTGAGTACGGCGACATGCAGCTCATCGCCGAAGCCTATGACCTGATGAAGAGCGTCCTGGGGCTCAATCATCAGCAACTCCATGAAGTGTTTGCCGAATGGAATTTGACCGACGAGTTGAATTCCTTCTTGATTGAAATCACCGCCGACATCTTCACCAACCTGGATGAGGATACGGGGACGCCCCTAGTGGAACTGATTGTGGATGCGGCGGGCCAAAAGGGCACCGGACGCTGGACCGTAGTCAATGCGTTGGAAATGGGGGTAGCGATCCCCACCATTGGGGCGGCGGTGAACGCCCGCATCATGTCCTCCATCAAGCCAGAGCGGGTGGCGGCCTCGAAGCAACTCAGCGGCCCCAGCAAACGGTTTGAGGGGGATGTCAAAGCCACCATCGGCAAGATTCGCGATGCCCTCTACTGCTCCAAAATCTGCTCCTATGCCCAGGGTATGGCGTTGATTGCCAAGGCTTCCCAGACCTACGACTACGGCATTGATTTGGGGGAAACCGCCCGAATCTGGAAGGGGGGCTGCATCATTCGAGCGGGCTTCTTGAACAAGATCAAGCACGCCTACGACGAAAATCCCCAACTGGCCAACCTGCTGCTGGCTCCAGAGTTTAAGCAGACCATCCTCGATCGCCAGTCAGCTTGGCGAGAAGTGATCGCCATGGCGGCGGATCTGGGCATCCCTGTGCCCGCCTTTAGCGCCTCTTTGGATTACTTCGACAGCTACCGCCGCGATCGCTTGCCCCAAAACCTGACCCAGGCCCAGCGGGACTACTTTGGTGCCCACACCTATGAACGGGTGGACAAAGCAGGGGTATTCCACACGGAATGGACCAAGGCCCCAGCGCGAGTCTAGGCACGGGAGGCTAAGGGGACTGTGGGGTCCCCGCTTGGCACCGTTCCCCATCGGTGGTGAAAGCCAGGGAATAGTCCGGGGCGAAGGGATCGCGATCGCGCGGTCCCGGCGTAAACCGCCGCCCCCGCACCAGGGTATAGCGTTTGATCAACACCCCCCAGCGGCGCACGGTAATCGGCTCCAACGGTTCCACCCGCTGGAATAGGGCTTCGTGGGCGGGGCAGATGGGGTGCCAATCATCCCCCAGCAGGAGGGCATCGCGGCCCGCCAGGACCGAAGCGTCGTACCACAGATCAAACTGATCCCGCCGTCCAGAGATGGCCAGCACGTCCGGTCGGTTGGCGGCATAGGCCAAGGCAGCGGCGGATCGGTAGTCGGTGGTCAACAGCAGGGGGTTGTCTGTCAGGGCAGTGGCTTCCCGTTTCATCCGTTGGGCCACCTGCTCCCAGCCGTAGAGCATGCGGGTGTCCTCATCCCCGGCCTCGTCCACCAGGGCCGACAGGGGCACCCCGGCGTAGTGGAGGGTAAGCAACGCCGCCACCAGCACCCCCAGAATTTGGGTCGCCCGCAGGGTGCCGCCATAGCGCCACCGTTGGCCAGAGCCGGGACTTGCCAGAAACACCCCCGCCAACAGGGGCAGCAGCAGGGGATAGGCCAGAATATTCCAGTAGTAAAGCACCGGAGCCTTGAGGGAGAGCAGGGCCAGACTGGTGGTGGATCCCAGGGCCACGGCGATCGCCACCCGGCGATAGGCAAAGGCAAACCCCTGCCCTGCCCCTTGCCCCAGTAGCCGCACCGTCCCCCAGACATGCAGCGGGCCAAAGATCAACCCGCTCAGCAGCAGAAAGCCGATTGGGCCAAACCACTGCACCCCGCCACTATCGGCCTGCACGCTACGCCCCAGATAGAACTGAACAGACAGCCAATCGTGCTGGGCATTCCACAGCAGCACGGGGCTGGCCACCGCCATTGCCAGGGAGATCGCCCCCGCTAAGTGGGGGCTGCGGTATAGGGATCGCCAGGGGCCATGGCTGGTGATCGCCCCCAGCAGCGCCCCCGCC
>JAQCHG010000361.1 GCA_027619675.1 Cyanobacteriota bacterium | reverse complement strand
GGGCGCTGACGATCCCCTCCTGCTCCACGGTCATATCCTCCGTGGCAATGAAATCAATCCCCTGCTCCAGCATCCACAGCTCTAGCAGGAAGCCTAAATTGCCTGCAATGATGCCGTGCTCTGGGGATACGGCCAACAGTTCTACCTCACCCTGATAGTAGGCAACCCGCACCCCTGGAAAGTTGGCAAAGGTCTCTTGCAAAGCCTTGAACTGCTCCCAGGTCAACCCAGCCTGGGTAAATTTTGAAGGACTTGCCAGCGCGATCGTCATGGTGGAGTTTCGATGGCGGTCTATGGCAATCTTACTCCACCCTCACCCCTGAACGCAGCTATCCGTTCACCCGATACCGTCTCAGGGCGCAGGCCCCCCGGCTTAAGTCCTGACGTGTATAAGCAGCAGCCCTGTGGGAGAGGGATTTAGGGGGATGGGTACGCAAATTTACGCCGCGCGGCACTAACCCCCGCACTTCTCCCCAAACCCTGGGCACACTGAAGCGAATTGATGGTTGATGTCGTGAGGTGTTGGGGTTATGTCCGCTCATCGGTCAGGCGATCGCAGCTTGCCCCCGATCCCCGTCGGTATCCTGCATTCTGGCAGCGGCACCATGGCGATTAGCGAGAAGGCGCTGATTGACGCCGAAACCCTGGCGATCGCAGAAATCAACCAGGCAGGCGGCGTCCTGGGCCGTCAAATTTTGCCCATTGTGGAAGATGGTGCATCCAACCCCGACAGCTTCGCCCAAAAAGCCCAAAAACTGATCCAGCAGGATCACGTCGTCACCCTGTTTGGCTGCTGGACCTCCTCCAGCCGCAAAGCCGTGATCCCCATCCTAGAGGCCCACAACGCCCTGCTGTGGTACCCCGTGCAGTACGAGGGCCTAGAAACCTGCCCCCAGGTGTTTTACACCGGGGCTTGCCCCAACCAACAGGTGCAGCCCGCCGTACAGTGGTTGCTCCAGAACAAAGGCAAACGCTTCCTGCTGCTGGGGTCAGACTATGTGTTTCCCCGCACCGTCAACAAAATCATCACCGCAGACCTGCATCGCCTCCAAGGGGAACTGCTCCAAGAGATCTACGTGCCCCTGGGGAGCGTCGAGTTTGACGAGGTAATTACCCAGATCCAAGCCCTGCAACCCGATGTCATCTTTAGCACCCTCAATGGCGACAGCAACCTGGCCTTCTATCAGCAGTATCACCAGGCGGGCCTGACCCCAGCGCAGATGCCGATCATGGCCGTCAGCATTGCCGAGGGGGAACTGCAAACCATCGGGGCGATCGCGGCGGGCCACTATGCCAGTTGGACCTACTTCCAAAGCCTCGATCGCCCCCGCAATGGCGACTTTGTGCGCAACTTCCAGGCCCGCTATGGTGCCGATCGGGTCACCAGCGACCCGATCGAAGCCGCCTACCTCCAGGTGTATTTGTGGAAGCAAGCGGTGGAAGCGGCCCAGAGCCTTGAGGTGGGGGCCGTCAGACAGGCCGCGATCGGCCAAACCTTTGAGGCCCCCGGCGGCACCGTGCGGGTCGAGACCAACCAACATTTGTGGAAACACTGCCGCATTGGTCAGATTCAGCCCGACGGCCAGTTTCAGACCGTATACGAGACCGAAGACCCCATTCCGCCCTTGCCCTGGTTGGGCATCGAGCATTTGCAGACCGATCTGTCCCCCTTGATTTTGGACCTCCTGGGGGAAGTGCCCCAAGCCATCCAATACAGTTGCATCGCAGCGGAAAAATCCCGCGATCTGGAGGCCGCCAACCAACAGTTGCAGCAGACCCAGGATCAACTGCGGGCCTCTGAGCGCCAGTTTCGGAAACTCACCCAGCGCCAAGAACTGCTCAAACGCACCCTCTCTAGCCAAATTCGCGCCTCCCTAGACCTCGATACCCTGCTCACCACCGCCGTCCAAGAGGTGCAGGCGTTGTTGCAGCTTGATCAGTGCAAATTTTTTTGGGAGGAAGGCACCGCCCCGTCCCCCCAGGTGCAGCCCTGCTATGTGGCCCACCCTGGGCGCTGGCTGACGGCCACCCCGCAGCCCCTCGATCAGGATCTGGCCCTGTTGCCCCAGGCCCTCGCCCAGCGATCTGTTTTGCTGGTGGATCAGGTGGCCACCCATGCCGATCTCAGTGCCGACCATCGCCACCAATTGCTGAGCCAGGGGGTGCAATCCCTGGTGGCGCTTCAGGTGCAGCCCCGCTCGGGTCCCCGTGGCTATCTGGTGTGCCTCCACCATTACCAAGCCCACCCTTGGGAGCAGCATGAAATTGAGCTGCTGGGGGACATTGCCAACCAGTTGGCGATCGCCATTGAGCAGGCCACCCTCTATGACCAAAGCCGCCATGCCGCCCAACAGGCGATCGACCAGGCCGCTGCCCTAGAGCGCACCCTGGCGGATCTGCGCCGCACCCAGGCCCAACTGATTCAGAGCGAAAAACTCTCTAGCCTGGGGCAACTGGTGGCGGGGGTGGCCCATGAGATCAATAATCCGGTGAATTTCATCTATGGCAACCTGATCCATGCCGAAGATTACATCGCGGATCTGATGGCGTTGATGACCCTCTACCGAGAACGCTATCCCGTTGCCGATGCTGTGATCCAAGCCAAGGCCAAGGCTATTGACGTGGAATTTTTGCTCAATGATTTGCCCAAACTGCTGAACTCCATGAAGGTGGGGGCCGATCGCATCTCTGAGATCGTCAAATCCCTACGGCTGTTCTCTCGCCTGGATGAGGCCGCCATCAAAGCGGTGGACCTCCACGAAGGGCTGGAAAGCACCCTCACCATTCTGCAAAACCGCCTCAAGGGGAAGCCCGATCGCCCCGAAATTGTAGTGGAGCGCCACTACGGGCAACTGCCCCCGGTGGAATGCTTTGCCAGCCAGCTTAATCAGGTGTTTATGAACCTGATCAGCAACGCGATCGATGCCCTAGAAGACGCCATGGTGATCTGCCCCGGCGATCGCCAACCCTGTATCCGCCTGAAGACCACCGTGCCCAAGGCTAACGTCGTGGCCGTTCACATCATCGATAACGGCACGGGCATCCCTGACCAGGGGCGCGATCGCATCTTTGACCCCTTCTACACCACCAAGCCCCCTGGTCACGGCACGGGGCTGGGGCTGTCCATCAGCCATCAAATCGTGACGGAAAAGCACCGGGGCCGCCTCCAGTGTTTTTCCACCCCAGGCCAGGGGACCGAGTTTGTCATCACCCTGCCCGTACAGCTCACCCCCCAGTGATCAAGGGGACAGCCATTGACGGATAGTGGCGGCTAGCTGCTTGAGCTTCACCGGCTTGCTGAGGTAGGCATTCGCGCCAGCGGCCAAACAGCGCTCCTCATCCCCCGCCATGGCAAAGGCCGTCAGCGCAATCATCGGAATCGCCGCCGTCTCTGGGTTGGCGCGAATGCGGCCCATGGCCTCCAGCCCGTCTACGTTGGGCATCTGGACATCCATCACGATCAGATCCGGGCGTTCGCGGGTGGCGAGGGCGATCGCCTCCGCCCCATCCGCCGCCACCAGCACCTCATACCCCTGCATCTCTAGATAGGGGGCCAGGGTGGCCACATTGTCGGGGTTGTCTTCCGCCAGCAGCAGCCGTCGCTGGGCGGCCTTTGGGGTGG
>JAQCHG010000360.1 GCA_027619675.1 Cyanobacteriota bacterium | reverse complement strand
GGCCCCCTACGACGCCTACTTCAACAGCAATTTGGCGGTGCGGCTGTTGCCCCAGGATGCGGCCCAAGCCATGGTGTTTGCCCAGCGGGCGGTGCAGTTATTGCCCCGCACCGCCAATGCCCTCTACTACCTGCTGGGGCTGACCTACATCAGCCAAGACCGGGTAGAAGAATCGGTCACCGCCTTTGCCCTAGAGGGGCTGACCACCCCTGAATTCACTGCTCTGCCCCTGTGGAGCGAGGTGAATAACCCCACGCTGGTCACGGCGGTGATGGAGAAAACCCAGGTACTCTACGATGCCCTTCTGGCGGATCTCGACCCCCAGCATCCCCACTATGGCTTGGTCTATGAACAGGCCCAATTGCTGCGGTGGTGGCATCAACAACCCCTGTTAGACCCGGTGGCGGGGGTGACCCTGCGTCCCCTGGTGCAGGCTCTCCTGCTGGCGGAAACGGACCCCGCCCAGGCCCTGACGGTGTTGACTGGGGCGATCGCCGATGCCCCTGAGGATATGGGACTGCAAATGCTGCGGGCATGGCTGGATCCCGATAATTATTTGGAGGATTTGCTGGCGCTGAACGAGCCGGAGGACGCCGTCCAAATTCAGGATCACATTCGCACCAACCGCACGGTGAGATCGTGGCTCACCTCCGTGACGGAACTGTCCCCTGTGCGGAAGCGCCAGGGCCTTGCCTTTGCCTACCGCAACCGCTACGCCAACAGCATTGAGGCGATTTTGCGCCCCGAACCGCCCCAGGTCTACGCCCTGGTCAATCTGTTAGGGCTGTTTCGGGGTTGGCCGCGCGAATTTCCCACCCTCGATCGCTTGGTGGAAGCGGTCAAGGCCGCCGAATTGGACTTGGTCCATCCCACCCGCAACGGCTACCGCCTCCCAGAACCCAGCCTGGACTTTTAAATGTCTGCTGCCGATCCCTCGACTGCTCCGACCCCGGTGGCGAAACCGGCCCCGGATGGACCGCTGTTGGCCATGTTGGTGGCGGGCGGCTACGGTCTGTGGACCCTGCTGCCCAACAGCAACGGCTGGATGGTGGGCTGGCCCTGGGTGGCCCTGTGGCAGGGGGCAGTGATGTTGCCGCTGGTGTGGCTGCTGTGGCAAGGCTGGTATCAACCCCAGGGCCGTTTGGGGTTATCCAAGGGCTGGACCGTGGGATTTCTGGGGGCGATCGCGGTGTGTGGACTCTCCACCCTGACCGCCACCTTTCCCCACGCCGCCCGGTGGCAGTTGATCCCAACCCTGGGCACCCTGGCGGCGGCGGTTGCCCTCCAGGGGTGGTTGCGGACGCCCAGCCCTGGAGGGCAACGGCGGTGGCGACAGTTGGCCTATATGCAGGGGGGGCTGGCGATCACCGTCGCCGCCATCAGCCTGGGCCTGTGGATCCCCCAAACCTACTGGCTAGAGCAGCAGCATTTGGCGGATTTGGCCGCCCGTGGTATCCAGCGCACCTTTAGTTTTGATCTGCTGGAGGTGCGGAACTGGTATCCCCTGGGCCATCAAAACTATGTGGCGGGCTACCTGGTGCTCAACCTACCCCTACTGGCGGGGTTGGCGGGGATCAGCCGGGGCCGCTGGCGGGGGCTGTGGCTCGGGGGCGGCCTATTAGCCCTACTGGACCTCTACACCACCGGGTCTCGGGCTGGCACCCTCGGGTTGCTGGGCAGTGGGATCGTCGCCGCTGTCCTAACCGCTGCCTGCCGCCCCTGGCCCTGGCACCGCTGGCTGGTGGGGCTGGGGGGGCTGGTGGGCCTCAGCGGTTTGGCCCTGGGGCTGAATGCCCGCCTGGTGCGATCGCTACCCGCCCTGCTGAGGGGCAACAGCGGCGGCGGCGAACTGGCCTACCGCTGGATCACCACCATCACTGGCTGGCGCATGGGCCTCGCCCACCCCTGGACGGGGTTGGGGCCGGGTAGTGTGCCCTTTGCCTATCAGGGCTACCGTCCCCCTTGGGCGGGTCGAGAGGCGGAGTTGATCCATCAATTGCACAACACGCCGATTCAGCTCTGGGCAGAGTTGGGGCTGGGGGGCATCGGGTTGGGGTTTGGGGCGATCGCCCTGCTCCTGGCCCTAGCCTGGGGTTGGCTCCAGGGGATCCGACAGGCAGGGATCCCGCTGGCCCAGGGGGACCGCACCCCACCACCGCTGCTGGTGGGCGGTTTGTGGGCGGGGCTCGCGGGCTACGGCTTGGTGAGCGTCACCGACTACCAGTTAGACAACATTGCCATTAGCGGCAGCCTGGTGGTGTTCCTCACCCTGCTCTGGCAGATCCGCCACCCCTCGTCCCCCGGCCCTGGGCTCACGACCCTTCCCCAGGGGGCTGAACCCGCTGAACCCTTGGATCGATCCCCAGGAGACACAGTTACTTGCGACACCGCAGCGATCCCCGCCGTCCCCCCTGCCCCCCGGTGGCGGCGGCGGCTGGTCCTCGGGGGGATGGGCGTACTGGCAGCCATGGTGCTGTGGCTGATCCCCGTCCACCGGGCTTGGAGCCTCTCCAGCGATGGCTTCGTGGCGTTAAGTAAGGGGGACATTGGCCGCTTTCAGGACCGCCTCAGCCGTGCCCAAGCCCTCGTGCCCCAGGACCCCTACTACCCCTACCAACTGGGGTGGAATCTGGGGGAACTGAGCCGCCAGGGCGATCGCGATGCCGCCGAAGCTGAAGCCCTGCGACGAGCGGCGATCGTCGCCTTTAACACCGCCAATGCCCTACTGCCCCAGTGGGAATTTGGCCACAGCAACCTGGGCTGGCTACGGGGCCAGCGCGATCCCCAAGCCGCCGTGGCCGATTTCGCCGCTGCCCTCCAGTTGGTGCCCGCTAAACCGGGCCTAGCTTTTGGGCTGGCCCTGCACCTGCTGCAAGCCCAGCAGCCGGATCTCGCCCTCCCCTGGTTGGGGTTAGAAGCCCTGCGCCATCCAGCCTTCCTCACCAGCGCCCTCTGGCAGCAACCCGGCTTTCGTGACCTGTATCCAGCGGTCCAGACCCAAGTGTTGGCTCAGTGGTCCGCTTGGCTTAACCAAACGGCGATCGAGCCCAGTTGGGCCAACCATATCCATCGGGTGCGGGGCAGCCTCCACTGGTGGCGAGGGGATTGGGCCGCCGCCGCCGCCGACTGGCAAGCCATTCAATACCGCCCCGGTTTGGCCCTGCTGACCCTGGCTGCAACGGGCACCGTCGCCCCCCAAGACCTGCCCCCCGGCAACCCCGTTGCCCTGACGATCCAAGCCTGGTTAGACCCCGATCAGCGATCGCCCCTGCTCACCCAAGCCTGGGCCGCTGCCCCCATGGCCGCGAGCAGCTTTGCTGAAGCCCTGATCCCCCCCCAGGTGCTAACGGTGTTGGGGGACGGCATGGCCCAGGCCGACAGTTTTCTCGACTGGCTGCAAACCCAAGTGCCCAGCCTGTCAGAGCGCAATACCCGTCTGGGGTTTGGGGTGTTGATCCGGCACATCGATGGCCCTCCCCCCGTAGACTACGGCGTGCAGCTTAAAAACCTGGCCACCACCACCATCCTCCAGGAATTGTTTCCCTCGCCCACCTTTCTGCCCGCCTTGGATGACGCATTGGGATCCCTACAGGCAGCGGCGATCTCCGCTCTCCCCCCGCCCCC
>JAQCHG010000359.1 GCA_027619675.1 Cyanobacteriota bacterium | reverse complement strand
TCAATCCCCCGGCGACGGAGTACCTCTTCTTCGTGGCTCGCTATGACGGCACCCATGTCTTCAGCCGCACCCTGGCGGAACATGAAGCCGCCCAGATCCGCATCCGTGATGCCATTGACAACCCACCCCCCGAAACGGAGGCGGATGCAGGCACGGAATAGATGCCCGCTCCCCTACGGGGCTGGAGGTAGAAAGGGATGCTTGCTACCGGATGCGGTCCGCTGTGCCCCTGATGGGTGGAATCCTATTTTGCTCCTCACGCCTAAATCAGGCTGGGCAGTTGTTCACTGCCCTGAGGGAAACGCCATAAGCCCCAAAATATATCGGGATACGCAGGGGCATCGCGGTAACCCAGATCAGCCCGAGAACGGGGAAAGATATGATGAGGACGCCCCTTCCAGGGCATCGCACGCCATTTACTGTCACCGACGCATGGGCCTATGAGCTGGGTGAGCCTACTACAACCCGACTTGATCTTGGGGGAGCCGATTTTGGGCTTAACCCCCGCGATGATTGCCCACCATCAACTCCAGGGACTGATTTTGGATGTGGATGAAACCCTGGTACCCCTCCGGGAGGCTGACACCTCGCCGGAGGTTCATACCTGGTGTAACCAGATCAAGCCGCTGGTGTCCCTGTGGCTCGTCAGCAACAATCTGAACCAGTCACGGATTCGGCGCATCGCGGAGGTGCTGGATCTGCCCTATTTCACCGGGGCGGGTAAACCCTCCCGGCGGAAGCTGCGGCAGGCCGCTACCGAGATGGGGCTGCCGTTTAACCGCATTGGCATGGTGGGCGATCGCCTCTTCACCGATGTGTTGGCAGGCAACCGCCTGGGCATGTTCACGGTGCTGGTGGAACCCATGGTCAATCCCAGCACGGGGCTAGCGGGCAAACCGTTGGTGCGATCGCTAGAAGTCTGGATTTCTCAGCAACTAGGGGTATCTTTGCAATCCTTACCGTAAGCGTCAAAAACCTTTGCGGTTAGATACATTTCAACACGCCACTGAAAAATAAAGAAAACATTAGAGACATCCTGTAATGACCGAAAACCTGCCGATAATTGAGACAAATCAAATGGGATCAAGCCAATTTTAAAGATCCCAATCATAAATAGACCGATAAACCGTAGAGCGTTGATTCCCACCCATAGGGAGTTCGGCGCTCTATCTGTTTATGGGGATCCGACTGTTTATGGGGATCGGGGGTGCCGTACCACGGTCACGGGGATGAATGCCCGCAGCCCATCGCCTAGGAACGGAGACAAACCTTATGGTTCCAGGGTCCAACCGGGACCTCTGGATCCGGTTGCCCTTCGACCCGTGGGAGCAAGGGCGAAGGGAGGTCGCGCTACTCTTCGAGACGCTGCTGCCCGTCGAGCGGTCTGTCAGTATTCAGTTTGTGAGTCTTTGTAGGTTGAGTGGAACTAAGTGTTTGCAGAGCGTCTCCGAGAGGAGAAAACTCAACAGCAGCAAGGTTGTGGGGTTTCGCTAACGCTTCACCCAACCTACAACAACTTTAGGATGGGCAGACCCCTAGAAGAAGCCCAGAGGCTGCTCGCTATAGCTAACCAGGATGTTTTTGGTTTGCTGGTAGTGGTTCAGCATCATCTTGTGGGTTTCCCGGCCAATGCCCGACTGCTTGTAGCCCCCAAAGGCCGCGTGGGCGGGATAGGCGTGGTAGCAGTTGGTCCACACCCGCCCCGCTTGGATGGCGCGGCCCATGCGGTAGGCGCGGTTCATGTCGCGGCTCCACACCCCCGCCCCGAGGCCATAGGGGGTATCGTTGGCAATGGCCAGCGCCTCCGCCTCATCTTTAAAGGTGGTGACCGACAGCACCGGGCCAAAGATTTCCTCTTGGAAGATCCGCATCTGGTTATGGCCCCGGAAGACGGTGGGCTGGAAGTAGTAGCCTTCCGCCAGATCACCGCCCAGGCTGGCCCGTTGGCCGCCAATCAAGCATTCCGCCCCCTCTTGGCGGCCAATATCCACATAGGACTGGATTTTCTCAATCTGGCTGAGGGAGACTTGCGCCCCCATCATGGTGTTGCTGTCGAGGGGGTCACCTTGGACAATGCGCCCCACCCGATCTAAGGCCCGTTCCATAAAGCGGTCGTAGATCGACTCTTGAATCAACGCCCGCGAGGGACAGGTGCAAACCTCCCCTTGGTTAAAGGCAAACAGCACCAGCCCTTCGATCGCCTTATCCAAAAAGCTGTCATCCTCCGCACACACATCCTCAAAGAAGACGTTGGGCGACTTGCCCCCCAACTCCAGCGTGACGGGGATGATGTTTTCGGCGGCGTACTGCATAATCAGCCGTCCGGTGGTGGTTTCCCCGGTGAAGGCGACTTTGGCGATGCGGGGGCTGGTGGCTAGGGCGCGACCCACCTCGGCACCGGGGCCATTGACCACGTTGAGCACCCCAGCGGGCAGCAGGTCACCAATGATGTCCATCAGCACCAAAATCGATGCGGGGGTAGGGCCAGCGGGTTTCAGCACGATGCAGTTGCCTGCCGCCAGGGCCGGGGCCACCTTCCAAGCCGCCATCAGCAGCGGAAAATTCCAGGGGATGATCTGCCCGACCACGCCGAGGGGTTCATGGAAGTGGTAGGCCACGGTGTCCCCATCCACTTCGCCAATGGAGCCTTCTTGGGCGCGAATGCAGCCCGCAAAGTAGCGAAAATGGTCGATCGCGAGGGGAATGTCGGCAGCGGTGGTTTCCCGAATCGGTTTGCCGTTATCCCAGGTTTCGGCGGTGGCGAGGCGATCTAGATGGGCCTCCATGCGATCGGCAATGCGGTTGAGAATTTGCGATCGCGCCGTCACTGAGGTGGCAGCCCAGCGATCTTTAGCGCCATGGGCGGCATCGAGCGCCAGCTCTAAATCCTCTACCGTCGAGCGTGGCACCTGGCAGATGGGCTTGCCGGTGACGGGGGAGAGGTTGTCCACATATTGCCGCTGTACTGGCGCGACCCATTTGCCCCCGATGAAATTGTCATAGCGGGCATGGAAGACAGAAGTTTGTTCGAGCTGACGGGAAACGGATTGAACCATAACGACAGTCCTTAACTCACAGGAATTTGCAATGGAGGGGGGTGAAATACCGCCCTCAAACCAGTGGATTTTCAACGGACTCAATTGCCACTGACTGCTCCACTTAACCCCAAATCAGGGGGAATCTAGTTGGGGATCACGCTGGCTTCATCGACCAAGGGGGATGAAGGTGGCTGTCCCTGGGTGAAACCAGACATTTTTGCATCTTCCTGGAAACTGGCTAAAGAGAGCGATCCCCTGAGATAAAGGTTCGGAAACAGCCGCACTTTTTCAAAAACTGTTATGGGGAATTGACAGGTCTTAAACATTCTCAGTATTACCAGGCAATGCTAAAACAAATGTCTTAATTCCCCCTATGCTCATCGGAAAACCGGAGAATTCACCGTTCTATTTAGCCAAAATTTTTAGAAGAAGAAAATGGTGGGAAAAAGATTTTTTAAAGATTCAAAGAGCCTGCTTTCTGATACTTCCATCGCCGCGATCGCCCCACGCTAAGTAGGTAAGCTCAATTATCTTATGGGCACCTCGAAAAATAGAAAGCTTTCATGTGCATAGGGCAAAAAGGGCAGA
>JAQCHG010000358.1 GCA_027619675.1 Cyanobacteriota bacterium | reverse complement strand
CCATGGCCGTTGATGAAAAAGAAGCGGGTAAACCCAGCCCGTGCCAAGGGCTTCACATAGTCCTGAATCAGGGCAATCAACGTACTGGGCCGCAGGCTAATGCTGCCAGGAAACGCGGTATGGTGAAGGGCCATGCCCACATTAATGACGGGACCCACCAGGGCTCCGGTGGCCTCCCCTACCCCCTGGGCCACCACCTCGGCACAGATGGCATCGGTGCCGATTAATCCGGTGGGGCCGTGCTGTTCCGTAGAGCCAATAGGGAAGATGATGCCCTGGGACCGTTGCAAATAGGTTTCCACCTCGGGCCATGTCGAAAGATGCAGTTGCATAAACCCATCCGTTGAAGCAGTGCAGTGGCGATCGCCATGAAATCCTGACATCCCGCCACCCTTTGGCCCGGAGCCATCCTCCCATGGGCCATCCTCAGCCGCGATTTCCTCAGGTTTTATGTCATTCCGGAAGGTCCCTGCGTAGACTGGAGAGGATGCAAGGTTGATACCCTTGGGAACTCAAAGGGGCGGGGGTAGGGATTCCCCAGGTTTTGCCACAGACCTTCAGCCTAGCAGTCATCGCTCCCCTCGGGCGGTGCAGAGCCAACCCAGCGGTTCCGGGCCTTGTGCCATACTGCCAACACGGTGACGGGGATGCCCTACCCTTTGCGCCACCGCCCTGACGTTGCGAGAGCAGTCCCAACGGGTTTGATTGAGTTCGGTCTTGATTGCAGTCCTTCCCTTGTCGAGCTGGTTGATTGAAACGATTGGTTGAGGAGAAACGTTCAATGCTTCACCGCAAGATTTATCAACTCTGTTGTGAAGGAAAAGAGGTGTGGATTTTCTTGCGGGATCAACAGCGCTGGCTAGAACGGGCCACCATCCTAGATATTGAAGGGGACCTGGTGACCCTGCGCTACGAAACCGATGAAGAGGATGAAATTTGCTCCTGGGAAGAAATGGTGCGCCTAGAGAGCATCGGTTCCGTGATGCAGCGCTTGGCCGCTGTGCCTCGGGGGGATGTGGACCTGGCCATTGCGGACGACTGCCCTGAGAGTGAGCAGTTGGGCGATCGCCCCCAGCGCGATCCCAACCCCGAATCCCACGAGTCCAACTCCGACTCCTACAACGCAGATTCCTAGCCCCCCAATTTCTAAGGCTGATCTCGTGGTCTGCCCAACCTAATAGTGCAGCGCGGCGTAAGTTTGCCAACCGTTTCCTTGGGCAGGGGAGCCAGGGAGCCAGGGAGCTAAACGGTAAGGTTATTTACGCCGAGCGGTACTAGCCCCCATTACTCAGGCTTATCCCCTGGTCTGTGGCAGCCAAGTAACCCGCTCCCATGCTCCCCCCCTCCCCGCTCTCAAGAAAGGTCGGAGTATTGTCGCCGCGCGGTATGGGAGCGTCAGCCCTCATTCCATCACAGGCCATTCCAGGGGTAGGGAGCCCAGATTGCCAATGCGGTAATCGTTGAGCAGGGTGCGGGCCATGCGCTCCACATTGCCCTGGTAGCGGGTGGCGGCCATCTGATGCAGGTACAGTTCCCCCGTGGACTCTGGGACGAGGCCGTAGCGATCGCCCAAAGCCTGACAATAGTCTCCTGTCTGGGGTCCATCCAACTGACAAAACAGATCCACCATGGCGGCGGCGATCAGTTGGTTGTCGTAGGACGCCTCGCCAATATCGTCACAAATGGCCAGCTTCAGGGCCGCCCCTTGATCCTGCAACTGGGCGGGCAAAATCCCCGGCGCATCCAGCAGTTCCAGCTCATCAGAAATGCGAATCCAGCGCAGTTGGCGGGTGACCCCAGCTTTGCGGGCACTTTCCACCACCTTGCGCTTCACTAAGCGATTAATCAGCGCCGACTTGCCCACATTGGGGAAGCCAATCACCACCGCCCGCACCGGACGGGGCCGCATGCCTCGGTTGCGCCGCCGCTCATTCACCGCTGCGCCCGCCGCTTGGGCCGCCTTAGACACCGCCGCAACCCCTTTGCCCTGCTGGGCATTGGCGTAGTAGGGGGCTTCTCCCTGCTGCCGCAACCAGGTTTCCCAGGCGGCACGGTTGTCGGCCGACACCATATCCACCCGGTTCAGCACCAGCACGTGGCCCTTGTCGCCAATCCAACTGGCCATGCGGGGGTGGCGGGTTGCCAGGGGAATGCGGGCATCCCGCACCTCTAGCACCACATCCACCCGTTTGAGTTGATCGAGCAGGGCCTTTTCGGCCTTGGCAATGTGGCCGGGGTACCACTGAATGGCAGGGGTCATTAAGGCACCACCAGCACCGGGCAGGGGGCCAGGTTAATCACCCGATTGGTGACGCTTTCGGTTTGGCCGTCTTCAATCAGGCCAATGCCGCGACACCCCATCACAATCACGTTGGCGTCTAGCTCGTCGGCCACATCACAGATCACGAAAGCGGGCTGTCCTTCCCGCTCTAACACGTCGGCTTCAATCCCTTGGTCAGCAAAGCGGGATTTGACTTGGGTTAAGAGTTGGGCCACCGCCTCGGGGGAAGATTGCTCCCCATTGGCCCCGCCCTCTGTGGGGCTTTCGACCACGGAGAGAATGACGAGGCGACTCTGGTGGTGTTTGACCAAATCTATGGCGAGCTGGGCTGCTTGCTGGGCCTCAGGGCTCATATCGACAGGGAACAGAACCGTCTTAAACATAGCGTCTCAAACGGAAACACGGACTCCGGTAAAATGGCTCTCGGAATGAAACCAGTAACGCGGATAACAGACAGGTCTGGGATATCACGTCCTGGTACAGGGTTTTGTCGTCTATTGGCGTTACAGACTCAAGTCTAGGTTAATTCAACGTAGCCGCTTCCCCGGCTGGGGCAGTGGAGAAATGTAATAAACGCAATTTGGGAGGTTCAGGCCAGTGGCGAAGAAGACCATCGCAACCTTGACGGCGGCGGATGTTGCCGGGAAACGCGTGCTCGTGCGGGCGGATTTCAATGTTCCCCTCGATGACCAGGGCAATATCACCGACGACACCCGCATCCGGGCTGCCCTACCCACCATCCAAGATTTGACGGGCAAGGGGGCCAAGGTGGTGCTGTGCAGCCACTTTGGCCGCCCCAAGGGCAAGGTGGTAGAAAGCATGCGCCTCACCCCCGTGGCTGCTCGCCTGAGCGAGCTCCTGGGCCAGCCGGTGGTGAAGTGTGATGACTGCATTGGTGATGGGGTCGCCGCTGCTGTGAATGGCCTGGAAAATGGCCAGGTGGCTCTACTGGAAAACATGCGCTTCTACGCTGAGGAAGAAGCCAATGACCCCGCCTTCTGTGAAAAGGTGGCGGCCAATGCAGACCTGTATGTGAACGATGCCTTTGGCACCGCCCACCGCGCCCACGCTTCTACGGAAGGGGTGACCAAGTACCTCAGCCCCTCGGTGGCGGGCTACCTGATTGAGAAGGAATTGCAGTATCTGCAAGCGGCGATCGAGCATCCCCAGAAGCCCTTGGCGGCGATCGTCGGGGGCTCGAAGGTGTCTAGCAAAATTGGGGTGATTGAAACCCTGCTGGACAAGGTAGACAAGCTGCTGATCGGCGGCGGCATGATCTTCACTTTCTACAAGGCCCGCGGCATGGCCGTCGGCAAGAGCCTGGTGGAAGAGGACAAGCTGGAGCTGGCCAA
>JAQCHG010000357.1 GCA_027619675.1 Cyanobacteriota bacterium | reverse complement strand
GCCCCCAGTAGAAACGTCCCATGGTTCACCGAAATCGTCGCCTTAGCTGACTTCTTTGAACAAAGACAGTTTTTCTTCTTTTAGAGAATCAACCCTACCTCTTGGGGGTGCCATTGGGATAACGCCGATGGGGAAATCGGTGGGTTGGGGGCGATCGGCGGAAGGCGGGCACAAGCCCCGCCCCGACAAAACCGATATAGCAGTCGCCAGTCCGGTTAGGGCAAGACTGTGAACCACTTTGCTTATGCACAAAGCATCAGGGCGATCCTAGGTGTCCTAAGCAAAGTAGCCAGCGGTATATATTCATTGTCGGAAATCGCCTTAGTCCGCATTCCTTATTTCAGAAAGGCGAACACAACTGACATCTTTCGGCTCTGCCAGGAGAACATGTAATTGATTTTCAGCGGTTTCCATCGCTGGGGCGACTGTCGCTATTGGCCGCTATCGGCATAGCCGCTACTCAGGCGGAGTATCGACTTCGGACTGCTGCACCAAAATCAGCGTGGCATCGCTCAGTCGAGCGACTTCGAGGGGGATGTTGCCATTCAGCACATGGCTAAACCGGCCCTCACGGCTGACCCCCATCACAATAACGTCACTGTAATCCTGCTGGCTCAGGTGGACCACCGCTTCGACCACATTGGCGTTATGGAGAATGCGGGTCCCGACCGGTCGCTGGATCTGAGTTTCTAGGGCTTTGGCGGTGGCCAGCAGTTGGGGATGGCCCTGGCGCTGTTGTTGGGGTGTGGTGGCCACGTAGCACAGCCCCACCGAAGGCTGAACCGAGGTTTTGAGCAGGGCGGGTAATAGGCTGAGGGCCACCTGGGCATTGGGACCCCCCGCCATCGGAATTAGCCAGTGCTGGCTCTTGCAGACCGGTTTTTGATCGTCGCCTTGGGCATATAACCCTGGGTGAACCACGATCACCGGACAGGGGGCCTGCATGAGGAGGATATCGACCACACTGCCAAATAGGGGGCCGGAGGGTTTGGGTTGTCGCCGCCAGCCCAGTAGCACCATGTCAATATGACGGACCTTAATCACCTGCAGGAGGGTATGGGCGACATCGTGGGAGATGCGGATTTGGGTATGGAGCAACACCGATGCGGCTTGGCACCGAGCATCCGCTAGGGCCAATAATTGTTTGCCCAGCCCCATGTCCACGATGGCCTCACTGGGGGGGACATTGCGGGGCACGGCAATGATGTGGACACATTCCAGCTCATAGTTGTGGTGCTGGGCGATCGCGATCGCATAATTCAGCAGCAGGGCCGCACATTCCCCATCCACCAGGGGCACCAGCAATCGCCCCTCCCCCATCGCCGGAGCCCGAGTTCGGTAGGCCCCGTAGGAGGCGATCGCCCCCGGTCCGGTTTCGGTGTCCTTGCCGCTAACCTGATCGGACTCAGCTCGAATAATGTCCCCTCGGGTGATGATGCCCACCAGCTTGTTGCCCTCGGTGACCGGCAGACGGCTGACCTTGAGGTGGTTGAGCAAATGCAGCACCTGGGACAGGGAATCTTCTGGGCTAACGGTGACCGGGTGGGGGGTCATAAAGTCCGCCAGGGTTTTGCCCGCAGCCCGAGGTTGAGCCCCATCACTCAAGTCCGTTTGGGTGACAATGCCCACCAACTTGCCCTGATCCAAAACGGGGAAGCCCCGGTGATGGGAACGGGAAAAGGCTTTGAGGGCTTCTTGGGCGGTGATATGGGCGGATAGGGTTTCCACTCGGGGCTGCATCAGATCCTCGGCGGTCAAATGCTCCCAGGGGTTGTGATCGAGGGGGTCAGGGTTGAGGTGAATGCCCTGGCGGGCCAACAGGGCTTTGTAGAGGGATCCAGAAGCGCTGCGATCGGTGATCACATGGGCAATCCCCGAACCGATCATCAGGGGCAGCACCAGGTTAAAGTTGGCGGTCATTTCAAACACGATCACGATCGCCGTAATCGGCACCCGAGTGGCGGCGCTAAAAAAGGTCCCCATCCCCGTCAGGGCATAGGTGGTGGTGTTGCCGCTGGTGAGGGTGCCGGTGGCGATATGCAGCCAACCATGGACCGTCTGGGCCAAAAAACTGACCAAGCAACCCAGGGCCGACCCCAATACCAGGGCTGGGGCAAAGATGCCCCCCGGTGCCCCAGAGCCATAGGCCACCAGGGTGAGGATAAATTTGGTCACAAAGGCGATCGCAATCACCGACCAACTGGCATCCCCCGTCACCAGAAATTCCCAGAGGCCGGTGTTATCCTGGGCGGCCACCGTCACCGCCGCCCCCACCAGCCCCGTCACCATGCCCGCCAAGCCCACCCGCATCGGGAAGCGTAGGCCCTGGAGCTGATGATAAAAGCTCAGACTGGCCATAATCCCCTGGCTAAACAGGCGGCCCAGCAGCCCCGACAGCACCCCCAGCAGAATCAAAAAGGGCAGGTCTGGGATAGAAAAGCCGGTTTGCAATAGCCCCACATTGCTGAGGTTGAGCCCCTGCCCCCCCAACAGGCGGGACACCACCGCCCCCACAAAGGAGGCCAAAATGGCGGTGCCCAGGGTCAGTCCCGAAAAATCTTGGAGGAGTTCCTCTACCACGAACAACACCCCCGAGATGGGGGCATTGAACCCTGCCGCTAACCCCGCTGCCGCCCCAGCCGCAATTAATTGGCGGCGATATTGGGGTGAGGTGGGCACCCAGAGGCTGAGCTGGGCCGCCACCGCCGCCCCAATGTGAACCGTCGGTCCTTGGCGGCCCAGGGACAGGCCCGAGCCCAGGGCCAGCATCGTGCTCACCAATTTCAGGATGACGGTGCGTAACGTCAGGGGGACTTTGACATAGCTGAGGGCGGCTTTGACCTGGGGGATGCCGCTACCGGAGAGCTCTGGGGCAGACTCCACCAGCCAGCCCGAACAGGCCCCACCCATCAACCCCAACCCCGGCAATAGCAGCCACAAAGGTAAGGCGGTATGGAGCCGCCAGTCGGTCATCAACTCCACCCCTTGCTTGAGGGCGACCGCCGCCAGACCCGACACGACACCAATGACACAGGCTTCCGCGATCGCCACCTGTTTAGGGTCAAGAAACTGGTATATGCGCCGAGAGCGCCCCATACATGTTGGAGTTGAATCGATGCCGTATCTATGCAGACTTTAGGACATTCCCGAGACCAATCGTCTCAAGAATCGTTGCCTAGCGCGATCATTCCCCCAGTTCGGCCACCACTGTGATGTCAAACAGCGCCTCTAGCCACAGCTTTTTATCATGCAAATTCCACAGTTCGGAGGCGCAGTCGTCGTTGGGGTAAGCGGGTTGTAGGCGTAAGGCCAGGACGCGACTGTCTGGGTCAAAGGTGTAAGTCACCTGGGAGATCGCCCCAATGCCCCGCCGATCGAGGGCCACTGCCACCCGCAAGAGGGCACTGAGGTGGTTCACCACTTGGCGGTGGTACTTGGTGGGCAAGTTGCGGTAGTTTTCATGCTTCTTGCGGGGCTGGCTCTTGCGGTGGTAGCGGGCGATATTGGCAATCACCTCAATATCCACCTCGGTGTAGCCCAGCAGTTCCCCATGGCGAATCAAATAGTAGGAATGTTTATGGTGGCTGGAATGGCTAATAAAGTGGCCGCAATTATGTAGAATGGCCGCCGCCC
>JAQCHG010000356.1 GCA_027619675.1 Cyanobacteriota bacterium | reverse complement strand
AGACCCCTGCGCCCCTACTGACCCTCTGGGGTGGAGCTTCACAGCATCTCCCCCATCGCCTAATCCCGAACTGAAGTTAAAAGAAATCCAAATCCGGCTCTGGCTGGGGGACAACAAAATTAGACGAGTCCATCAGGTAGCGCACCGTTTCCTGCTCTAACTGGTTAATTAGGTAGGGCTCAATGGCGTCACTGTGGCGGAGGGAGGTGATGTACCCCTCCAGGTATAGGCGCAGTTCATCGGTGCGATACCCCTGGTTCCAGTGATCCACAAGGGCATCGGTGATGCGCTGGTAGTACCGGATGGCTCTAGCATCCTGCAACATGGTTAATCGCTGACCTCATCGGGGTGATGGTCTGAGCTATCTGACAGCGGATCAGATCCCAGCATTGGCAATTGGTCTGACCGCAATTGCCCCAGCAAGTTCCTCAACATTGGGACTTGCTTCGCAACATTGCTTGTCTTTTTTATACCCTACTTAGCCAAAGGAAGGGGGGCAGGCCAGGCGGTCCCCTAAGGGACCTTGCCTTAGTTATGCCCATTTAGCGGGTGATGCAGACGGTTGCAGCCCTACAGGGGTGACCAATCGCCTTATCATCACGCCCTCTGGGCAGGGCAGGGGGGGCGTAACGGCAGCTACAAAACCACGGGGGGGCCTTTGTTAGGCTATGGAACACTTGATACCCGTTTGCAAGACCCATAGTGGGCACAGCTTGTATCCAAATTGTTGAAGGGAATCCTCATCTGCGATCGCTTTTGGGATGGCACCTCCAGCAAGCGGGCTATCGGGTTTTACAATCCGCCGACCTAGGGCGGGCACGGGAAACCTTTCAGCACCACAAGCCTAACCTGATGGTGTTGGATGCCCAGTTACCCGACGGCGACGGTTTAGAACTCTGCCGCTGGGTGTCCCAGCAGACGGAAACCTACATTCTGGTGCTTTCCGCCCGCACCACAGAGGCGGATGTGGTGGCAGGGTTGCGGGCTGGGGCCGATGACTACCTCAGCAAACCCTTTGGCATGCAAGAGTTTTTGGCACGGGTGGAAGCCCTCACCCGACGCATGGGGCGAATGCGGGCTCCCGCTTCCCTCACCTATGGGGACTTAAACATTGATCTGGTGCAGCGGCGGGTGCGCTATGGAGAAATCTTCATTGACCTCACCCCCCAGGAGTTTAGCCTGCTCTATGTGCTTACCCAGGCAGCGGGGGCTCCCCTGAGTCGCACGGATTTGCTGCAACGGGCGTGGCCCGACGCGATCGACAACCCCCGCACGGTGGATACCCACGTCCTTTCCCTACGCAAAAAAATTGAAGTCGATCCCCGCCAGCCCAGCATTATCCAAACGGTGCGCAACGTGGGGTACCGCTTCAACGTCGAGCGGCTACTGAATCCGGTCCACAGTGTCGCTGCCCGCAATGGGGTAACCCCTTCACTATCCTCCCCCGTGGGCTCCCTGTAGAGCCTTCCCCACCCTCAAGCCCCTGCATCGGTAAATGGTAATCACCGATCAGGGGTCAAGCGGTGGAGGAGTACGCTGCATGGACTTGCCCTCAGCTATCCCCAATCGCTTCTGTATCCTCGCCTGCTGTGCCCTCATCGTTGGCTTCAGCGGTGTGACCTTGGCGTAACCGCATCATTTGAGAAAACACCCGGCAAGCCTCCAGGGCTTCTGCGGACCATTCGCCGGGCTCGCCGGGATGGTTGGGGTTGACCAAGTTGTATTCCACATCCTCGGCGTAGATGGCAAAGGTGACCTGAAACACTTCCAAGAAATTGATCACCCAAGCACATTGCTCACGGGGAAATTGATCGTAGTACCAAATCAAACTGGCGATGCGGGCTTCCAAATAGGGGTGGCAACTCCGGCAAATCAAAATGATTTTGAGCAGCACAATGGCCAAGGATAGGGAGCTGCTTTGGGAAAGCAGGAGCGTGAACAACGCTGACGGTTTTTTCTTATCCTCCGTCATGAGGTAATCAACGACCCGATTGCAGGTGCGCAGCAGCAGCGACGGGTCAAGGGTGTCTTCGTCATGCTCGCTGTACAGCGGCTCTAACCGTTGCCAAAGCTGTTGTTTGAGGGCCTTGACCAACTGGGGCTCATAGGCGGAGTAGATTAAATACTCGATCAAGCTGCGTTTAAAGACCCGATAGGTCACCCCTTGGGTCTGCTGCAAGAACAGATGGGCTAAGTTGCGATAGCTAAACCGTCCTCGCTTGGCGACGATCGCCTTAATTAACCGCAGGGCGCTATCCCCCAAGTCCGTGGGGTTCTTGAGATGGGAATGGGTCGCAGACACCCGCTGGGAGTGGGCGGTATACATCGCCAACTCGAACTTGTACTTTTCCTTCAGCCGCCGGGATAGGGTACGGGCCGCGTCCCGCTGTTCCTGGGGGTTGTCCAGGTTCATGTACTGATCCACCAGCAAATAGGGGGTGTAGCGGGCGGTCCAGGGCACGTTTTTGCGTTCTTCCGCAAAGCGGGCCACAAACAGTTGCAGGTCCCGGTAGTCGCTACTTTCAACAAAGGTTTTTAGCCATGCCCGCAGCCGCTTTAGGGTCGGTGAAAAGGTTTGCCGGGTCAGGGCCTCATCCTGAAAGAGTTCCACCAGTTTCTGCATGGCGTCATACTGGCGGGCCACCTCCCAGTTGTTGACCAGGATGTAGCAGCAACGCTTCAGGGTGTTCTGGAACTCGATTTCATCATTGGCAAACAGAATGCTGTACAGCCCCGCAGAGGCTTCGGAATTGGTGGTGTCGCCATGGCTAAAAAACAGTTGGCGAAATTCTTGGAGCACCTCCTCGGCGGACCACCCATGGACGATGGTGAGCAGAAAGTCAAAAATCTGCTGCTGCGCTTGTTGAACACTGATTTCAGCGCGGTGGGAAGGGCGCGATGGGTTAGATGGACTTCGATCCAGCACAGTGGTTAAAACCTTTTCCATCGGTTTTTGGGGCCTGAGGAAGAAGTGGCATTGATGCGTCCCTGGTGGTAGGTGGTGGGCGATCGCGGTGGGCGATACCTGCAAGTTGAAGCTGCGTCACCCTTAGGCAAGGCCCCACAACTGTCATCAGGGGTTCTAGGGATATCTTCAATGGGGCGATCGCCTATTCCATGCCGTTATACGGGTTTTCACGGATGAAATCAATTATGGTATGCCCTCTGGGTTTTGGCGAGGCGTACCCCTGCCGCCATCCCCTTAGCCTCCATGGCGGCGGTCAGATTTCCGCACCCTGTCCGTGGGTCAGCGGTTTCCTTGCCCCCCGGACAATCTGCTCCAGTCTCAGCAGGGGGTGGGTGGATAGAAGCTCGAACCAGGGCGGTGTCTGCCCACAGGGCAGACGTTGCGGCAGCCCACAGCAGCCCTGGATTTTTTCAGATGGGTAGCGAAAATACAGATTTGCTCACCAGGGACGCGCCCGCCCAGGGGAGCGCCTTGCAATTTATTGCGGTGGGGCCAGAGCTAAGGTGGCCCGTGGCCCAGGGAATGGTACTGGCGCACCCTGGGTGGTAGTGAAGATGGGGGCGGAGGGACTTGAACCCTCACGACCTTAACGGTCAACGGATTTTCATCCTTCCACAGCTTTCGCTGCTGCTAGGGGACCCTAGCGTTAAGGATTGGACCCTCCCTT
>JAQCHG010000355.1 GCA_027619675.1 Cyanobacteriota bacterium | reverse complement strand
GCAGAGGCCGCTGGCCCCAATAGCGCCGTAGCCATTCCCAACCCTGGGTCTCTTGGGTGTGGACTTGCAGCATGGGCAGGGGCCTAACTGTCCAATAGCCGCTGCACCCAGCTAGGGGGCGTCGCCATGGGTTCCCCCAACCGCTCTAGCAACAGCCAGGCGGCTAGGTGGACGGTGAAGAGATATACCACCGAGCTAATCACAATCAAAATCACCGCCAGGATTTGCACCAGGGTGACATCAATGTGACTGAGCACGCCCCATCCCAGCCAACCCCAATTGACTAAAATCCCCAGGCCCCAGGTCAACAGTTGCGTGACCTGGTTCATGGTGTAGACCCACAGGTCTTCCCCCAGCAGAATGGACAACAGCCAAAGGCGTACAAACACCCCGAGGGCACTGAGCAGGGCACCCAGGCCAATGCTGCTATACCAACTGGCCCGCCGTCGCCACATCCAGCCCAACTGCACCCCCAAAACGCCATAGGGCATCAAAAAGAGTAGGCTGCGGGGCGGCCCCATCATCACCGCCAGCAGCAGTGTGGCCACCAGGGCGCTCATCCAAGCTGCCCGAGGCCCCCAGCGCAGGTAGACCAAGGCCATCGGCAGCGGAAACACAATCCGCAACAGGGGGCCAGGGGGAAAATAGGTATTCACCAACCAAATCAAACTGGCGGCACTGGCCAGAAAGGCGGTTTCCACCATGGGCAGGGGTCCCAGGGGACGGGGGCGACCAGGGCGGGGGGCAGGCATCTGGGCATCGACGGGGGCGTCTTCGGCCAAAAAGGCTTCCACCTCCGCCATCTCCGCTGGGTCAAACCCTGCCGTGCCGGGATAGGGCCAAGGGTTGCCGCCAGGGTCTGGGTGACGGCCCGCAGGCGTCTCCCCCATGCCCTCGCCTGGGGCAGAATTCATGACCAAATCGACCTCACACCAGCATTCGCTCTAGGGCTTCTATGTCGGGGATACACATGATGTCGCGATCGCGCACAATCAGCCCCTTCTTCTCCAGTTTATTGAGCACGCGGGTGACCGTCTCCCGCGCCAAACCGCTGAGGCTGCTCAACTCCCGATGGGGCAAGTTAGGAATTTCCACCCCGCCATCCCCTTGTTTGCCTTGACCATCGGCCAAAAACAGAATGATGTCCGTTACTCGGGAGGTGCTGTCCGATTCCCGCAGCCGCAGGCGACGGTTCACCTGCCGCAGGCGACGGGCCATCAGCTGAGACAAACGAATTCCCGCCAACGGTTCCGAATGGATGAGATGGACGAAATCCTGGGCGGGCAAATTCCCAATCACCGTCGGCACCAAGGTGATCACATCCGTCGAGCGGGGTACCTCATCCAGCGGAGCCATCTCCCCAAAGAGCTCTCCTCGACCCAGAATATTGAGGGTAATTTCCTTGCCGTCTAGGTTGTAGGTGCGAATCTTAACCCATCCATCCAGGATGAAATAGACGGAGCTGCCCCAATCGTTTTCCAGCAAAATCACCTGATTGGCTGGGTGGCGACGGGTCACCACCTGAGCCGTGGCTTGCTTCACAACTGGCTCAGGTAACCCTTGAAAAAAGGGCGTCTCTTGGATGGATTGGCTATCTATGCTTTGGTCGCGGGGGCTATAGCGAGCATCCATTGAAGGGCAACTGAGACAATCGGGTCAATCGAGGGCGTATCATCCCTGAGGAAGTCCACGAAACCCCAACAAAACAGGGAACCGTAAGCGCTAGGACAATACCTCACATCCGGTAGACTTACCGCGATAGGCGGTCGCTATTGTCCCCAAAAGGCTTTACCAAAGCACGTTTATTGCCCACGTTGGGAAAGTTTAGCGCCCAAGTTAAGCCCTCAAGGGGAGCCGAGAAAGGAAACCAACCACATGAGCCGAATGGTTCACGAAGACCGCAATGCCATATAGCTCTGTTTATTCAGTCAATTTCGGCACAGCTTTGCCATTTGGAGTCTTACTATACCACCATCTCCGATCGCGCTATCGCTCCATTTTGCGGGCTCCCTCAGCCCTCCCGAGGGCACATCCCCTCCCGAGCGGATCACCGTCTCCAAGGTGGCCCGTCATGGTTTATTGCAATTTATGACCTTTTACGACTGCCTGACCTACACTTTGGGCAAACCGCCCGGTGCTGGGAAACCCAGGCGAGAACCTCGGGAATGCTAAATACCAGGTTCAAGCTCACCATCGGCGGGGTTGACCGCTGCAATGCCGCTAGCATTCGTTTAGGATGACCATTCCACAGGAATGCTGGCCTTGCAGTATCCACAGGCTGTCTGGATTTAGGGTTTCACCGTGACTTCTCACCAAGGGCAACTGCAAACACTCATCAATGAGATTGAGGCGCTGCTGGGGAAGGCAACCCCCCGCTTGCCCTGGATGGTGGCGGGGGAAGCCAACCAGCAACGGCGGGGGTTGGAGCAAGCCCGAGACTATTTGCAGCACCTCAAAGCTGAGGGTGAGGCCCCGGCGGGCTGGGGGCCGCTGTCTCCTGGGACGGGGGAGATCGCGCCAGCGGCCAATCCCGCCCCCCTGCCGCCTCTAGAGGCTAACAGCCAGCAGATTCTGCAAGCCCTATTGCAGGAGATGCAGTATTTGCGATCGCAAACGCTGCAACCCCTACGCAACGAGGTGTCACTGCTCCAGCAGCAGCGGGAGCAATTGCTGCAAGAGGTGCGTCAGTTGGAACTGGAGCGGTTCCAGTTGGGGGGCAGCCGGAATCCCACACCGTCCTTTAACCCCGCGTTGGTGGATGAGGTGGTGCAGCGCCTCCAGGAAAGTCTCTTCAGTCAGTTAAATCCCCAAATTCAAGCCCTGAAGGCCCAGGTCAATGATCCCGCTGCCCTGTATGGCACGGGGGATAGCCATCCCGCCGAACCGGGGGATTTACCCCAGCTACATCCGAGTCAGCGGCTAGAACAACTGCGGCGGATTCAAGCCCAGACGGACTACATGCTCTTGAAGCTAGACACCAACCTGCGGGCGGTGTTTGAGTCTATGGAGCAGAGTATCCAGAGCTATCGGGACTCGCTGCACCAAGGGCTCGACACCATGCACGGCCTGGGCCAGCAGGGGGAGGTGATCTTCAAAGCCCTGATTAACCATTTGGCCCAGCAGTTGGGGCAGGCCCCTTATTTGGATACTGCGGCCCGCGATCGCGCGGCCCGTTTGACCGCCGCTGAAGACCGCTACGGGCTGGATGCTGCGGCTGAAGTGGTGGATGGCGGCGATCGCTGGCAAGTGAACGATACGGACCTCAGCGATGCAGCTTTGGATGCAGGCGCAGCGGCCCTTGAGGACGAAGACCTGCCCAGTTGGCCCCAGGACCTGGATTTGGAGGATACCCCCCTCGACATTGACGACCTGGATTTGGATGCCGATCTGGATCTAGAGGCCTCCGAGGAGGTCACCCTGTTCCAACTGGATGAAGAGATCACCCAGCTCCAACTGGATGAATCTTCCGACCCAGAGATGGCGTGGGAGGATGACGACGCCTTCCTCAACGATCGCTTCGACGATGAGGACGATCGCTTCGACGATGGGGATGAGGCGACGGTGATCCAACGGGAACCGATCCCCTGGCCCGTGGCCATTGGCCAGCGCCCCCCCACCGGACAACCCGCCCCGCC
>JAQCHG010000354.1 GCA_027619675.1 Cyanobacteriota bacterium | reverse complement strand
AATAGTAAAGCAACTGCCCCGGCCCAACGCGCTGCTCACCGTGACGGTGCCGCCGTGGAGTTCCACCAGGCGTTTGACCAAGGCCAAGCCCAAGCCGGTGCCCTCGTACTGGCGGTTGAGGGCGCTGTCCACCTGCATAAAGGGCTGGAACAGGTACTGAATTTGGTCGGGGGGAATGCCAATGCCCGTGTCCCGCACGCTCAAGGTGAGTTGTGGCGGCACCTCGGGGTGGAGCATGGCGGTGGCGTCGGGGGGCGTCACCGTTAGGGTGACGGCACCGCCATCGGGGGTGAATTTAACCGCATTGGTGAGCAGGTTGATCAACACCTGACGGGCACGCCGTTCATCGACCTGCACCTGGGGCAGTTGGGGGGGCAGGTCTAACCGCAACCGCAGCCGTTTTTTCTGGGCCAGTTGCTTCACAAAGCAGAGGCTAGCCTCGCACAGTTGCCGCACCGACACGGGTTGGGGCGTCAAGGTCATCTGCTCGGCCTCAATTTTGGCCACATCGAGGATGTCATTAATCAGCTCCAGCAGGTGATTGCCGCTGCGCTCAATGGTTTTGACGGACTTGCGCTGCTGGGGATTTAAGCTGCCGTAGACCTGCTCTTGCAGCACCTCCGCCATGCCCAAAATGGCGTTGAGGGGGGTGCGCAGTTCGTGGCTCATGGTGGCCAAAAACTCGTCCTTGAGGCGGGTGGCCCGCAACAGCTCGGCGTTGGTGCGGTGCAGTTGCATCTCTACGGCTTTGCGATCGCTGATGTTGATGTGGCAGCCAATCATCCGCAGGGGTTGGCCGTCGGGGTCCCATTCGATTACCTGGCCAGAGCCCGCCACCCAAATGGTGGAGCCATCCCGGTGGCGGTAGCGCAGTTCGCTGTGCCAGGGGCTGTTGCCACGGTCGGCCCAGTGGGCCTCTAGCCCTTGCCACAGAACGGGGAGGTCTTCGGGGAGCAGCAGATCCTGCCAGCTTTCGAGGGTGTTGGGCAGTTCCCAATCGCGATAGCCAAACATGCGCTTAAAGCCGGGGCTGAGGTACAGGCTTTGGCGACCCATATCCCAGTGCCAATAGCCCCCCAGCACCACATCCAGCAGGGTTTCTAGCAGGGCCAGGGCTTGACCCATTTTTTCCGTGCGCAGTCGCTCCGCTTCGATTTGTTTGCGCCCCGTGATGTTGCGCACAATCACCAGCACTTCGCGATCGTTGAGGGGCACGATGCGGCTTTCTTCGTCGCGGCGATCGCCCGCCACCTCAAAGACATGCTCATACACCTGCACCTGCCCCGTTTCTAGGGCTTGGCGGACGTATTTGAGACGACGGGCAGCCATGTCCGGCGGCAGCACATCGGTGATCTGCCCCGTCATGGGCGTCCCCGGCACCATCACCACCTCCTGGGGGTGCCCCAGGCGTACACAGTGGTAGTTGCCGTCATAGTCGGTGCGAATCAGTAAATCGGGAATGGCCTCGACAATGGCCCGGTTGGTGGCCTCACTGGCGGCGAGGGCTGCCTCGGCCCGCTTGCGATCGGAAATGTCGCGGCAGGTGCAGAGCATCCAGGTGTCGGCCTGCCATTGAAAGGCGGTGGCACTCACCTCCACGTCGTAGCAGGTGCCATCCTTGCGGCGGTGGCGCATTTCACAAAAATGATCCCGCCGTTCGCGGCACAGGGTTTGAAATCGCCGCAGCAGGGTTTGCTGGGCATCATCCACCACCCAGTCTTGAAACTGTAACTGGGCCATGTCTTCTAGGCTGTAGCCCAGCATTTCCGCAAAGCGGGGGTTGGCCTCCACCACCTGACCTTGCACATCCAGCAGCACAATGCCGTCCCGCGACACCTCAAACAGGGCACTGCGCCGCTGTAGCTCCCGCTGCCATTGGGTGGTGCGCTCCGCCACCAAATGGGTCAGGCGCTGCTCACTTTGTTGCAGCAGGGCTTGGTTCCTGGCCCGTTCCAGAGCGTAGCGGACCGATTTTTCCAAAAGGGAGGGGGTGATTTCCCCCTTAAACAAATAGTCTTGCGCCCCCTGCCGCACCGCCTCCACCCCCAGGGCGGGGTCAGCATCGGCGGTCATCACCACCAGGGGCAGTTGGGGGGCAGTCTGTCGCCAGGCCAACACCGTGTCTAACCCGTGGGAATCGGGCACAAACAAATCTGAGAGGGCCAGATCAAACCGCTGCTGAGCCAGACAGTGGCGCGCCTCGGCCCAACAGGTAACATGCATCACCTGCCAGTCAACGGCCAGGGTATCACTGATGAAATCCTTCACCATGGCCGCACAGGTCCGGTCGTCTTCTAGAAAAAGAATATTGAGGGGCACACACATCGGCAGTTTAACCATAGGTTCAGGTTGGCATCCAACCAAGGATGACAAGACACAGGCATGGTTGATGGCCCTGAAATGCTGACTTCTACAATGCTTTTCCCTAATATGCCCGCCCAGGATCCCGAAGTCATGACCGTAAAATCCACGAAACGCTTAGGTTTCCCGGCACAGCTTGTTTTCCTGATTACCCCCGTATCGGGATGACGTGCCCTATACCTCTAAGGGAAATGAGGAGTTAATTACAGTCTGTCTCATTCTGTAGCGACAGGTTGAGAAGTTCAAAATCAAGATACCTCTAAGGGAAATGAGGAGTTAATTACAGTCTGTCTCATTCTGTAGCGACAGGTTGAGAAGTTCAAAATCAAGCAAAATCGTATCCTAGAATACAGAATGTAGTCGATTCTTTCTCACTCCATCGCTTCACGGAGGTAGAACCCATGGAACTGAGCTATCGCGGCGTCAGCTATGACTATACGCCTAACCCCACACCCCAATGGGGGACTCCCCTCGGCCAAGGTACCTATCGCGGTGCCCCCATCACCGTACGTACCCTGAAGGAAATGCCTGCCCAACCCAGGGTTGATCTGTGCTGGCGGGGGGTGCCCTATCGCAGCAGCTCCCCTGCGGCTCCGGTCCCTGAGCATCGCGCCCTAGCGGCCCCGGTCCCCCTGGCGATCGCAACGTCCCCGAGCCCGGTGGGGGCTCCCCCGGCTGCCGCGCCCGCGCCGATCGCGATCGCCCGCCCCAGTTTGAGTGAACGGGCCAGGGGGCTGTTTATTCGCCACCACCAGCGGATGCGGCGGCGGGAACAGGCCATGTTGGCGCGGTTGGATGCAGAGGTGGGCATCCCAGTGGCGGTGGCCGCCCAGTATGAAAGCCAGATCCAGGGCAAGATTCCCCATGATTTTGGCGGTTACGATCGCAGCCCCGCCGCCATGAGTTAATCGGCAGGGGCGATCGCGCCATCGGTTGCCGCGATACGGCTCACGACCTAATGCCCTGAGGCATTAGGTCGTTTTCTGGCCCAGATAGCGACTAAGCTCCAAATTTCTGGGCTTTTTGGACATTCCCTGGCAAATTCACCAACAATGTTTACGAAAGGGCAGGTATTGTAGCCATGAAGGGCAATCTGTAACGACACGATCGCCGCCTAGGTAATCAGAACAGGGAGGCTACAACCGATGGCATCAGAGGCTGGCAGCACCGTCCCTTGGCCCTTAAGTCAGGCGATCGCCCGCTTCCCCCTGATGGCTGAGGCCAGCCTACCCCTCACCGCCGCGATCGCCCAACTGCAAACGCCCCCACCCCCACC
>JAQCHG010000353.1 GCA_027619675.1 Cyanobacteriota bacterium | reverse complement strand
ATGTGGTGATGGATGCTGAGGAGACAGCGGCTGATAAGCGCTCTACCTTAATTGGTCTGGTGTTTTTGTCGGTGCCACCCGCTGCGGTGGGTGGGGCAATTGTCTATAGCCTGCGGCAAAGTCACCATTACAGACAGATCACGACCGAAGAACGACAAGCGGAGCAGCTCAAACAGGCGTTTTACCAATTGGTGGAAGCCCAAGGGGGTGCGGTTACGGTCTTTCAGTTTGCTAAGGCGGCGGATGTCGATGCCCAAGCCGCCCGTGACTATTTAGACGCACAGGCAACCGCTTTCAACGCCAACTTTGAGGTGGGGGATAACAGCGAGATCATCTATCGGTTCCCGGTGTAACCCGATGACGTCGCCGTCTGACAAGAAATCAAGGTCAATGGCCTGGGTGAAGCCCACTGGATCGATGTTGCTGCTCTTGCTGGGGTTCCTATGCCTGGGGCGGGTCGTGGAAACGGGGCTGGATCAAAATCCCAACCGTGTGGGCAAGCGGGAAACCATGACGGCTGGTTTGTTGCTGGGGCTGCCCGCTACCCTCGGTGGCGTGGGGTTGGGGATAAGTGCCCGCCGCGATCGCCGCCGTTTAGAAGCCCAGCGGTTGCGCCAGGTCTTTTTTGTCCTCACCAAGGCGGGGCGGGGTAAGGTGACGGCCCTGCGGTTTGCCATGGAGGCGGGCATTTCTGGCGATCGCGCCACCGCCTACCTCAGTGATCGGGCGCGGGAATATGACGCCACCTTCCAAGTGGACCGTGAAGGGGGCATCACCTACTGCTTTAACCTGGGGGAGGTGGACAGCCGCCTGCTGCGCCCCGCCCCCGTCAACCGCTTTGATGTGGTGCTGGAGGCGGTGCCCCCCGCTAAACAGCGGGAGATCATTCGCACGGTGCAGCAGTTGACCGGGCTGGACTGGAAGGCGGTGAAGGCCCTGGTTCGCACCCTCCCCCAACCCATTCAAACGGGGGCTTCCCAGGCCACGGCGGAGGACTTTAAGCGTGCCCTAGAGGCGGTGGGGGCACAGGTGCTAGTGGTCCTGCGGACGGAGTAATCCAACTTCTGCGAGGGTAAACAACCCATCCATCACAGCGGGAGGGGCGTAGGGGGCTGCACCCGATGCAGACTGGGTAGCTTCATGTCAGGGAATTGATATCAGGGAGGGCCAACCATGGGGAAGCTATTTTGGGCGATCGCGGCGGTGTACGGCGGCCTCGGGGTGGCGGGGGGAGCCTTTGCCAGCCACGCCCTACAGGGGCGATTGTCGGAGCGGGCCTTGGAAGTTTTCAACACCGGCATTCGCTACCAGATGATCCATGCCCTGGCCCTGCTGGCGGTGGCCCTGCTGCTGCGACAGGGGGCCACGGCGGGACCTTGGCTAGCGGTGGCGGGCTGGGGCTTTGTCAGCGGCGTGGTGTTGTTTTCCGGCAGTTTGTACCTGATCAGCCTGGCTGGGTTGAAACTCTTTGGCCCGATCACGCCGTTGGGGGGCTTAGCCTTTTTGGTGGGGTGGGGCAGCTTAGCGATCGCCGCCCTGACGCTACCCTCCGACCCCTAGGGAACCTCGTGAGTGCGGGCTCCGGTCCCTGGGAGATGGCGTGAAACCCATCCCGGCCATGGTTGGGTCGGGTTAGCGATCGCTCCAGGGTTACCGAAACCCGCGCCAGTATTAACCATCTCCTGGGGATTTGGGAACGCAGAGCGTGGGTCCTCTGGGCGTTGCCAGCCTGTGGGATCAGTCGGTCAGGTCATCAGTCTGTGAACGGCATGGGGTGAATCCCCCCAGGGGCCTTGCCCCCTAGGGGTTAGGGCCATTGGACGCTTATTGAATTGACACTGGGGCCAGGGCTAGGGCCAGGGTAGGGGCGTCAACCTTTAACAATCGGTCCCACCGGGCCGTTCGCCGTTCTGGGATGAGACCCATGACTAGCCCTACCATCCATGCGTCTGCGATTCAGCCCTTGCCTCCCTATACCGTGGCCCCCCTGCTGGCCCCGGCCATGCAGCGGCAGGTCAAAACCCTGGTGCAGCAAATCCACGCTGCCCTAGAACGCCATCAACTGGCCCCTGAGGTGGAGGCAGAAATTGCCCAGCTCTTAGCGGATTTAGACATCAGCCATCAGCCTGCGGTGCTGTTGGATTGGGTGCAGGCGGCGTTGGATACCGATAGCCTCGACCCAGAGGCCCAGGCGCAATTACAGGCCCTGTTGGAAACCACCCAGGCCCAGCAGACGGTGCGATCGCTGCGGGTCCAGATTCACCAAGCGTTGGCCCGACAGGCCCTACCCCGGTCGGTGCAGCGGGAGTTGTCAAACCTCCTCACCCTGTTGCCCGCCGTGGCCCAAACGCCGGAGGTGCTGCCGGAATATGAGCTGGCGATCGCCGCCCTGGTGAATCCTGATGCCAAGCGTAGCCGTCGCCATCTGCAATTTGCCCGTCACCTGCGTCGAGAGTTGGCGATTAAACTGCGCCAAAACCGTAATCCCCTGACCTCTCTGTTTTGGCGGGCTTCTGGCACCCCCCACCATCGTTTGCTGTCGGGGTTGACCTGGTTTTTGGTGCTGTTTGCCGGGGTTCCGGCTGGCCTGTCGGCCCTGTTTTTTACCAGCGGCGTCCGCTACCAGTATTTGGAAATCAATCAGCTCCGGGAGGATATCCAAACCTACGAAACGGATCTGGCCACCCTCAAGGCTCGTCAGGGCTTTTGGGAAACCCAGGTGGGCAGTGCCCGCAGCCTGTTGACCACCCTAGACTTGACCACTCTGACGACGGGGGAAGAGAGGTCTCTGCAACAGCAGCAGGACCTGTTGCAGGCACTGGATACCCAACTGGCGGCTCAACAGGAGGCGTTGGCGGTATTGCAAGCGGAGATCATGACCACCGCCTCACCATCCCTACCCCCCCTGGCCTCCAGCACCCCAACGGCGGCGACGGGCGGGGGAGAAGCCCCCACAGATCAGACGGCGGCAACCCTGGCGCAGCTAGCGGATTTAGCGGATCAGCAGCAGCAGGCGATCGCCCTCGTGGCGGAATTGACCACCCTCAATGACGCCCTGGCGACGGATCTGGCCACCCAAACCAGCACCCTCCAGGACGGCATCACCCGCTTAGAGACAGCCTTCTCACCGCCAGCGGTAACCGCTGTGCCCAATGCCCAGGGGGCAAACCCGCCGCCTGGTTTGCCAGGGGAAGGTGATCCTGGCCAGGGCGCTAGCCATGACCCCGCCGCCATGGGGCGGTTGACGACGGGCGATCTCTCCATTTCCCCCGAAGACTGGCAGCGGTTTTGGCAGCGGCAGGTGTTGATCCTGCTGGAGGGCATTCTGCGGGGCATCGACAGCATTGATGTGCCCCTGATTTTGGCGGTGGTGTCGGCGGGGGCCTTGGGCAGTTTTGTCAGCGTCATCGTGCGGGCCAATGATTTCATTGAGGGCCAGCAGCGCACCCGGTTAGATCTGTTTCTGGTGGGCTTCTTTCGCCCCGTGGTGGGGATGGCCTTTGCGGTGTTTTTGATGGCGGCGCTAGAGTCGGGGATGGTGTCCGGCATCCTCGCCACCGACGCGAGCAAACCCGCCCAGAAAATCTATTTCTACATCGCCATTTCCTTTGTGGCGGGCTTTAGCGAGCGGTTGGTGAAGGATTTGATGGGCA
>JAQCHG010000352.1 GCA_027619675.1 Cyanobacteriota bacterium | reverse complement strand
AGCCATTCGGATCCTGGGGCAGGGCAATCCTGCCCCAGGATCAGGGACGCCACCGCTATGGGGCGGGGGCGGCGAAGCTAACGTTACCGGTATAACCGGATAGCACCGCCAGCAGGTCGCCATCCACCAGGATGTTGGTGTTGTTGCCATCCTGGACGGTGGTGACATCGCCCGCACCCAGCACCTGGATCAGGTCCTCGATGCCGCCTTTGTTGTAGTCCATGATGGTGTCAACGCCTTCGCCCACCGCCAGCACAAAGGTGTCGGCCCCGGCGGTGCGACCGGAATCACCATAGAGGATGTCGTTGCCTGCGCCGCCGTTGATTAGGTCGTCGCCGCCGTCACCCCAGAGGGTGTCGTCGCCGTCTTCACCAAACAGTTGGTCGTTGCCCGACTTGCCGCCGATGCGATCGTTGCCAGCACCGCCAAAGATGATGTCATCACCCCCGGCTTCGCCCGCTTGCTCAGATCGGCTGTTGCGATCGCCCCGCAGCACATCGTCACCGTCGCCACCGTAGATGGCATCGTTACCCAACTCACCAGCGGCGGTGTCATCCCCCCCCATGGCGTAAATCAGGTCATCCACATCGGCATCGCCCACCAGGGTATTGGCGGTGCTGTTGCCCAGGCGGGTGATATCCAGCACATTGTCAGACCGGAAGGTCAGGTTTTGGATCCGCAGGTCTTCGGCGGCAGCGGTGTCTGCTTCGTCGTAGGCGTTGCCATTGCTGAAGTTGGCGGCCAGATATTCCGCTAGGGCATCTTGCTCGGTGCCGGGGGCGGCAAAGCCAGCGGTGCCCGCTGCCGTCAGTTCATCAATCAGGTTGACCCGATTGGCGCTATCCCCTTGGGGGAAGGGATAGCCATCCCCACCCCCGGCCAGGAAGCCCAGGGTAACGATGCGGAAGGGGGTATCGGCAGGCACCACCAGTTCGCTATTTTGCACCAGGGCTTGGGTGGAACCGTCGGCGTTGACGATGGCCAAACTCTGGACGCGATCGCCCCCCGGTAGCGTGGTGTCGAAGCTAAAGGTGAGCCCCGCCACTTGGGGGAACCGACCCGAGGTGGTGCCCGGACCCGCATCGGCGACCCCGTGCTCAATCAGGGCCAGCAGTTCCGCTGCCGTCACCGTCAGCAGCGACAGGTCGTTGTTGAACCGCAGGGTGTTGACGATATCCGTCTCCGAGATGCCGCCTTCGGGCTTAACGCCGGGGATTTCTTCATTGGGCAGCAGTTCCGCCTCGCCAGTGCCGCCAGCGGGCACCAGAATGCGGCCAATGTCGTCCCGGATGCCGCCGCCATTCTTGATGGAAATGACCACGCTGGGGTCAAATTCCTTTGCGATCGCCAGGTTGGCATCGGCGGTGAGGTTGCCCAAGTTGGTTTCCTGGGTGCGCACCTCGCTGCGGCGGCCCTCCAGGAACACGTCACTGGCCCCAAACACGTTGCTTTCCTTGGCGACGATCACCGCCTCCAGAGCATCCACAATGGCCTGGATTTCGGGGTCAATCAGGCCCGTGGCCCCTAGATCCGCCACCCCTTGGTCGTCGGTGGCGTAGGCCCCACTGACGGCGGCATCGTAGCTGCTGGGGATGATGTTGCCATTGGCGTCAAAATCAATCACCAGACGGCCCACATATTTATAGTTGCCGTCGGTGTTGACCACGGCGATGGGGTTGCCATCGGCATCGGTGGTGAAAAAAGGATAGGTGTCCTGGGCGGTGTCGCCATCCCGCAGGCGATCGTTGCTGTCCACCTGGCGGGTGTTGGATCCCCCCGCCACGATGATGTCCACATTACTAAGGCGGGTCGCCAACGCCTTTTCAATGGAAATCTGCTGCATGTGGGCCAGCAGTACCACCTTATTGAGACCAGGGTTGGCTGCCAGCAGGGCATCCACATCCGCCTGGATTTCTGCTGCCAGGGCATCCAGTTGGGCGGGGGTGGGGTTGCCATCAAAGGTGATGGGGGCAATGCCCACGCCACCGGGGCTAGAGATGGTGGCTAGGGTGGGGGTGGTGGCCCCGACTACCCCAACTTTCTCGCCGCTGGCGGTGGTCAAGACGGTGCTGGCGGCGATGCTATTGCTCTGGGGGGCTTGGCCATCGGGCACCACGAATCCGCTCAGGTTAGCGTCGGTGGAAAAATCCAGGTTGCCACTCAAATAGGGGAAGGCGGTCCCCGCGAAACCGTCAGCGACATCGCCACCAATCAGATCCGCCAGCAGCCCGGTACCCAGGTCAAATTCGTGGTTACCAAAGGCGATCGCCTGCACCCCCAATTCGTTTTGAATCAGGATGTCAGCGCGGCCAGCACCGCCGTACACATCTTCAGAAGCGGAGAAAAACAGCCCTGGAATAATCGCATCCCCGGAGGACAGGATCAGGGTGTCATCGGCAATCCCATCATTGCCCAGGTCTTGCAGCTTGAGGGCTTCCAGCACCGCCGAGAAGTTAGGCGCATCCTGTAGGGCAGGCACCCCCGCTTCCTGATCGGCAAAGTGCAACAGTTCTAACGTAAAGTCAGCCATACTTCCCCTTGACATCAAACAGACAGCACAACAATTCAGGCCGATGCATCCATCGACCCCGCTCATGTTCCCGAACCACGGCTAACCCGGTGGGCAGCAATCCTTAGGGGCAAAAAACGCCAAAACATGAATGGATAGGCCCAAGCCATCCATCCCTTACCCCCGCATGAACGCGCTGTTAACCACGCCATAACCTCATGTCCCTGGGGGAACCGAGGCCGTGGCCACAACCCTGGGGCACCTCAGCGCATTCACTGAAGCCCAATCACCGGGAACCGTCAGGTCCGTACTTTCAAGTAGCTACAATTTCCCAGCCAAATGTAAATTCACGGTAAAGGTGGCCTTAAATGTTCAGCCTGAACCCGCAACTTTACATAACCTTTGCACAACCCAGGGGTGGCTTCATTGTCCCTTTACATAAAAAGTCTCGCCCCCAGGGCAGGGGCTACCCATACATACCGATGATCGTCCCAGATAATCGTCTCTAGCGGGAGCATGGGCCTCTAGTTGAGCTTGGCGCGAATAACCCTACCTTCTGACTCCCTATCTCCCTATCTCCCTATCTCCCTATCTCCCTATCTCCCTATCTCCCTATCTCCCTATCTCCCTTGCTTCCCCGCTCCCCCGCTCCCCATCTCCCCCGCCCAAGGAAACGGTTGGCAAACTTACGCCGCGCTGGACTAGGGTCTCTATCTGGCGATCGCGGCGGGTTCGGTATCATAGCGGCATGTGTCGCGCCGCAGCCCCATGTCCCTTGCCACCGCTGACAATGCCTGGGTCAACAGTCAGGAGGGTCGAGATCCCGCCGTGTTGGCGCGGGCGGTGGAGATTCTAACCCGCACCCGGTATGGCTCCCTGGCCACCTGTTGCCCTGGGGCGGTGCCGTGGGTTTCCCCAGTATTCTTTACCTACGATGCCCACTGGCATCTGTACTGGTCATCGGCGATCGCCGCCCGCCATTCCCAAAATCTTTACCACAACCAAGGTCAGGTGGCGATCGCCATTTACGGCACCGAGGCCGATTACCTCAAGGGGCAGGGGCTCTACCTCAGCGGCACGGCTGGGGAACTGCCCCCGGAAGCGGTGGCAGCGGCCCTGGCCAGCTTACTGAAACGGGCCGGGGGATCTC
>JAQCHG010000351.1 GCA_027619675.1 Cyanobacteriota bacterium | reverse complement strand
CCATTACATGACCTATGGCCCCGGCGGACGCATCCCCCAGACGGGGCATGTGGTGGTGCCCTTACAATTTCCCAACCCCGAGGACGAACGGCCCTGGCGGGAAACCAGCGGCGGCAAGGTGCTGCCCATTCCCACCCATCTGCTCACCCATCTGGATACCCCCGTGGAGGTGGTGCAGCGCTATGTGGCCCCCCACGCCCAACCCGGCGACATCGTCACCCTGGGGGAAACCCCCGTGGCGATTATGCAGGGGCGGTGGCGGCATCCCGCCGATATCCGCCCTGGCTGGGTCGCCCGTCGCCTTTGTTATTACTTCCTGCCCACCTCTAGCTTGGCCACCGCCTGCGGCATGCAAACCCTGGTGGATGTGGTGGGACCCACCCGCGTGGTGCTGGCCTTTATCGGCGGTGCCTTGATGAAGGTGTTTCTGCGGCGGGGGGGCGGTTTCTATCAATTGGCGGGGGATCAGGCCCGATTGATTGATGATGTCACGGGCACCCTCCCCCCCTACGATCAGTTCATTGTGCTGGGTCCCCGCGATAGCCAAGGGGTTGTGGATGAGATCAAGCGGCAGACGGGCCTAGAGGCGGCGATCGTCGATGTCAACGACTTGCGAGCGGTTAAGATACTAGCAGCGACCCCTGGCGTCAATGCCCCCGCTTTGACCCAGGCCCTGATCGACAACCCCGCCGGCAACGCGGACGAGCAGACCCCCCTAGTGTTGATCCGTCCTACCTAAATGGGTGACGGCCACGCCTCGGCAGCAATTGTGCTGCCATCGCCCTTAGGGCATGGCGAGGGCAGCACGAGGCGCGAAGCAGCTGATCTAAGGGTCGCCCTACATCCTCTTCCTCCCTGCTGTGGGTCCTAAGGCTTACGCCCACGGGCCTGAAAGGACCGGGTTGGATTTTTTTGAATCTTTGAAATCTTTATATAGATTCTCCATCGTCTTATGGCTCGTTCGGACACCCAAGACCCCACCCTGCGGCTGCGGCCCCTCTACCCTCGGGACCTAGAGCGCCCCAGCGCTTGGGGCGATGCGAGCCTCGTCATTGACGACCCGTTAGAAGCCTCGGGCACCCACCCCACCACCACCCTGCGCCATTGGGCCGCTTGGTGGCAGCAGTTGGCCCAGTGGGCACTGCCCAACCGCCAACGGTGGAGCGGCTTTGTGGCGGAAATGGCGGAAACCCCCTGCGGCCTCATCGAAGTTTCCCCCTTTAACCGCACCCGCAGCACCTGGCGGGTGGATCGGGTGGTGGTCAACCCCCTCGCGGTACCCGCCAGCGGGGAAGGTCCTTTGGATCGCATTGGTTCCCAACTGTTGCGCCACTGCTTTGAAAGCGTTTGGGAAGCCCGCATGTGGCTGGCGGAAGTGGCCGTTAACCACACCTCTGCCCTGGCCCTCTATCGCCAAAATGGCTTTCAACCCCTGGCCCAAGTCACCTACTGGGAAATCTCCCCAGACGTGTTGACGGAACAGGCCCAGCGGGAGCCGGATTTGCCCAATCTGATGACCGTTAGCAACGCCGACGCCCAACTGCTCTATCAGTTGGACACGGCGGCCATGCCCCCCTTGGTGCGGCAGGTGTTTGACCAGCAGATCCAAGACTTTAAGGTGGAACCCGTACAAACCCTGGCCATCAACATGCTGCAACGGATGCAGCGCATTGATCTGCTGCGGGGTTATGTGTTTGAACCCCAGCGGAAGGCGGCGATCGGGCGGTTTGAACTCACCGCCAGTTGCGATGCTCGCCGCCAACACCAGGCCGAGTTGACGGTCCACCCCGCCTATACCTGGCTGTATCCCGAGTTGATGAGCCACATGGCGCGGGTGTTGCAGGGGTACCCCAGCGCCCCCCTCCGCATCACCTCCCGCGACTACCAGCCGGAGCGAGAAGACTACCTGAAGCAAATCGGGGCGGACCCGGTGGATCGCACCCTGATGCTGGCCCGTTCTGTCTGGCACAAGGTGCGGGAAACCAAGCCCGTTACGTTGGAGGGGCTGCAACTGCCGGATGTGCTGCCGGGGCTACAGCCCGCGGGTAAGCCCATGCCGGGGCGGATGTTGTGGCATCGCGACACTTGGCATGGCCTCCCCCATTGGCCCAAATCCCTAGGGGGTGGTCAAGGCTCCAGTTCTGCCCTAGAGGGGCCGGGTCCCAACCATTCTGAACCGCCCTCTGGGGAGTCCTGCTAGGGGCTGTCATGGATGACTGCTAGCATCCCGATGGCAAAGCGGCTAAACGGCAGTCACCGTTCTTCTGCCCTAGGTGACGGTTGGCAACTTGACGCCGCCCGATACTAGCCCCACGGGTCCCACCTCTTCGATAGCCATGGCAATGGTTGCTGCACTTGGGTTAGATATTGGTCGCAAGCGCATTGGGGTGGCGGGGTGCGATCGCCTTGGGTTGCTGGCCACAGAACTCACCACCCTAGAGGGGCTGTCCTTTGCTGGGGTGGTGGACGCCTTGCAGAACCTCGTCCAGGCCCGACAGGTACAGGTTTTGGTGGTGGGGTTGCCCTATGCCATGGATGGCACCCTTGGGCGGCAGGCCCAGAAGGTACAATCTTTTGCCCAGCGGCTTTCCGCTGCCCTCAGCCTGCCTGTAGAGTATGTGGATGAGCGCCTCACCTCTTATCAGGCTGAGCAAATGTTATGGTCGGCGGGCAAATCCCCGGTTCACCATAAAGCGCTGGTGGACCAAAAAGCGGCGGCCATTATTCTGCAACAATGGTTAGATCAGCGATCGGATCCATCCCCTTCGTCCTAGGAGACTTGCATGCCCCTACCCTCTGAATTTGCCCAAGACGGTTCGACAGTCCTGCTGTGGGATGAAGATGGGCGATCGCTGCCGTGCCAGGTAGAGCACACCTTAGAACTCGACGAGCAGCCCTACGCTTTACTGTTTCCCGTCGATCATCCCGTGGAAATCTTCTCTTGGGAAGCGGATGAAGATGGGGAAGAGGATGTGCTGGTGGATGTGGAAGAGGATGAGATCGATGCCCTGTTTGATACCGCCAAAGCGGTGCTGGCGGAGCAAAACCTCACCCTCCAGCGCACCGCCATTACCCTGACGGTGGCGGGGGAATTACCCGAAGCCCAAGAAGAAGACTGCTTTACCCTCGACATTGGCGAGGGGCTGGCGCTTGGCCCAGAGGACGACAGCAGCGAAGACTTTCAGATTTTGGCCACCTTCTTTCAAGAAGATGTGGAATATACCATTTGCACCCCCGTGGATCCGCTGCTGATCTTTGCCCAACTCACCCCCGATGGCAAAGCCCAGGTGGTGCCCCCCGAAGATTTCGAGCGGCTGCGGCTGGATCTGGAAGCTAAGCTGTTTGACCTGTTAGATTAGCCCGGTAGCCCCGGTTCCTAATCCCCCTGCCATGACCTCTCGCCTGCCTAAAGCCCTGTTTTTTTTCGCCATTGTGCCGATTGCGCTGGGGTTGGCGGGTTGGCAGGGATGGGCTTGGTGGAGTTGGGCCACTGGCCCTGTGGTGACGGCGGCAACGACTGAGACCCCAGAGGCGGCGATCGCCCCCGTGCAAATCCAAATCCCGACGGGGACCTCGGGCCAGCAAATTGGCCGTGATTTGGAAGTGGCGGGCCTGATTCGATCACGATTGGCCTGGGATTTGTGGAGCCGCTGGCAAGCG
>JAQCHG010000350.1 GCA_027619675.1 Cyanobacteriota bacterium | reverse complement strand
TAGTGACGCTATGGATTGAATTAAGTCAGAAGACAGCCAACTTGGCCCTGATGAAACCTCTCAATTCTAGCGATCGCCCTGCTCCAGAAGCCCTAACAGCAAAGGGTTTTGGGACTTTTTACCGGGATTGAAACCGTTCTTGCATACAGTCTGGCGTTGGCAATGCTTAGTTTTACCTGGGTGAAATTTTGGCATTACCCAGCGGTTTAGCTATTGCCCAAAGGGAGAATAGCTTATTTCTAAAGAACGGCTTAAATTCCCTGCGACCACCCTTAAACCTTGTAAGAGGAGTTGAACCATGGTTGCCACTCCGGTTCAAACAGCCCAAACTTTAGTCCTTTGGTTAGATCAAGTTCGTCTGACGGACATTCCCATGGTAGGGGGTAAAAATGCCTCCCTCGGGGAAATGATTCAACAGCTCACACCAAAGGGCATTGCGGTGCCCAGTGGCTTTGCCACCACCGCCGCCGCCTACCGCCATTTCATCCAGTACAACCAGTTGGATGAAACCCTGCGGAACCTATTCGCTGACCTAGACGTAACGGACGTGAAAAACCTGCAACAACGGGGTCGCCAAGCGCGATCGCTGCTGCTGCACGCCCCCTTCCCCCCGGATTTGGAAGTGGCCATCCGCGACGCCTACCGAGATATGTGCAACCGTTATGGACCGGATGTGGACGTGGCGGTGCGCTCCAGCGCCACCGCCGAAGACTTGCCCGACGCCAGCTTTGCCGGACAGCAGGAAACCTACCTCAACGTCCACAGCGAAGCCCAGGTGATGGAGTGCTGCAAGAAGTGTTTTGCCTCCATCTTCACCGATCGCGCCATCTCCTACCGTCAGACCAAGGGCTTCGACCACTTCGACGTGGCCCTTTCCGTCTGTGTGCAAAAGATGGTGCGCTCTGACCTGGCCACCTCCGGCGTCATGTTCTCCATCGACACCGAAACCGGGTTCAAAAATGCGGTGCTGATCACCGCCGCCTACGGCCTTGGGGAGAACGTGGTGCAGGGTACCGTCAACCCCGACGAATACCGCGTCTTTAAACCCACCCTCAAGAACGGCTACACCCCCATTCTCAGTAAGCATGTGGGCAGCAAAGCCCTGCGCATGATCTACGACACCGGCGGCACCAAGCTGGTGAAAAACGTATCGGTGCCCCCGGCAGAACAGGCGCAATATGCCCTCAGCGATGAGGAAATCCTCACCCTGGCCCGCTGGACCTGCCAAATCGAAGACCACTACACAGAGATCCGGGGCACCGATAGCCCCATGGACATTGAGTGGGCTAAGGATGGGCTAACGGGGGATCTCTACATCGTCCAAGCTCGCCCCGAAACGGTGCAGTCCCAGCGCCAGGCCAACGTGCTACGCACCTATCATCTGGACAATCCCAACAACGTCCACCCTCTGGTGGTCGGTCGTGCCGTAGGCAACATGGTGGGCAGTGGCGAAGCCTGCGTCATTCTCGATGTGAACGAAATCGACCACTTCCGCCCCGGTGAGGTGTTGGTCACCACCAAGACCGACCCCGATTGGGAGCCGATTATGAAGCAGGCGGCGGCCATCGTCACCGACCAAGGGGGCCGCACCTGCCACGCCGCCATCATTGCGCGGGAGTTGGGCATTCCGGCGATCGTCGGCTGCGGCAACGCCACCAGCGTGATCAAAACGGGCCAGGACATCACCATCTCCTGCTGCGAAGGGGAAGATGGCCATGTCTACGCCGAGCGGCTCAACTTCTCCATTGAAGAAACCGCCCTGGATAACCTGCCCACCACCCGCACCAAGGTGATGATGAATGTGGGCAACCCAGAACTGGCCTTTGGGCTGTCGGCCCTGCCCAACGAAGGGGTGGGCTTGGCCCGCATGGAGTTCATCATTGCCAACCACATTCAGGTCCACCCCCTGGCCCTGGTAAACTACGACACCCTGGCGGATGGCTCTGCCAAACGCAAGATTGCCAAGCTCACCGCCCGCTACGCCAGCAAGCCCCAATATTTTGTGGACAAGTTGGCCCAGGGCATTGGCACCATTGGCGCGGCCTTTTATCCCAAGCCGGTGGTGGTGCGCCTGTCGGACTTCAAGAGCAACGAATACGCCAACCTGCTGGGGGGCGAAACCTTTGAGCCCGATGAAGAAAACCCCATGATCGGCTGGCGGGGGGCCTCTCGCTACTATGACGATCGCTATCGGGCTGGGTTTGCCCTAGAGTGCCAAGCCCTGAAGCAGGTACGGGATGAGATGGGCCTCACCAACATCATCCTGATGGTGCCCTTCTGCCGCACCCCCGATGAGGGCCGCAAGGTGCTGGCGGAAATGGCCCGCCATGGTCTGGTACGGGGAGAAAATGGCCTCCAGGTCTATGTCATGTGTGAGCTGCCCAGTAATGTCATCCTGGCGGATGAGTTTAGCCAGGTGTTCGATGGGTTCTCCATTGGCTCTAATGACCTCACCCAACTCACCCTGGGGCTAGACCGCGACTCGGCTCTGGTGGCCCACCTGTTTGACGAGCGCAATGAGGGGGTGAAGCGGATGGTGGCGATGGCGATCGCCACGGCGAAGGCCAACGGTCGCAAGATCGGCATCTGTGGCCAGGCCCCCAGCGACTATCCCGAGTTCGCCCGCTTCTTGGTGGAACAGGGCATCGACACTATGAGCCTGAACCCAGATTCGGTGATTCGCACCATTCTGGACATTGCTGAGATGGAAGCCTCTCTGTAAAGCAACCCCGTAGATCCCTGGCTGCCCAGTAACCCTGGGCAGCCGGAGACTCCCCAGGGTTGCAACCCGCGATCGCCCTCAGGGTTCTGGGGGCGATCGCGATCGTGAGGTAGCCTCAGCCCTGAGGTACCTGAAGCCGGGATAATAGCCCCAGGTTCAGAGTCAATCCATGGTCATGCGCCCCCTCTACTTTTTGCTGCCGGGCACCACCCAAGCCTTTTTCTGTGGGGGGCTGTTTGCAGAACTGAAAACGATGGCCCTGATGGCGCAGATTTGCGAGGCCCAGGTGGTCACCTATCGCCAGCGGGAGCCCGGCACCCTGTTTCTAGGGGATCTGTTGCAGGCACCCCAGCGAAACCCCGGCATTTTTGTGGTGAGTTGGGGCTTTGACGTGCCCAAGCTGGTGGCAAAGTTGCGGGGCAAATCGCTGCTGTACCACGCCCACAGCACCGGCTATGGCTTTCGCCTACCAGCATCGGTGCCGATTGTGACCGTCAGCCGCAACACCTTGGCCTACTGGGGCCAACGCAGCGCCAACGGCTTGCTGTATTACCTGCCCAACCACATTTCAGAAGACTTTCGCGATCGCGGCCTAGAGCGCGACATTGATGTGCTAGTGCAGGGGCGCAAAGCCTCCAGCTACCTGCGACACCAACTCATCCCTGCCCTAGAGCAGCGCTGTCGGGTGGTGGTGGTGGATGGGTTTGTGGAAGATTTGGGAGCCCTGTTTAACCGGACCAAGGTGTATCTCTACGACTCGGCGGAACATTGGGCGATCGCCGGGGTGTCCGAAGGGTTTGGCCTCCCTCCCCTAGAAGCGATGGCCTGCGGTTGCCAGGTGTTTTCTAGCGTCAACCATGCCCTAGCGGACTACCTAGATCCAGGGTTTAACTGCCAGAAAATCGGCGTCTATTCCACCGCCTACGACGTGGAGCGAATTC
>JAQCHG010000349.1 GCA_027619675.1 Cyanobacteriota bacterium | reverse complement strand
AGGCGTTACCAAACGTCTCTTGGCAAGAAATCAACGGAATGCGGAATCGGTTGGTGCATGAATATGATGATGTCAACCTCAACATTGTCTGGAATGTGGTGCAGTCTGAGATACCGCCTTTGATTGAGGAACTGAAATCGCAAATTCCACCAGAACCGTAAAGATAGCGAGTGAAGATTGAAGGTTAGTACAAATGTTGCTACCGTTAAACCACTTTGGGGGACGGTAGCAGCGTGGGTGACTTCATTGTAGGACTGGCGATCGGGGCGGCCTTGGGGGGCGGCCTGCTGTGGGCCTGGGGACGGCTGCGGGTGCAGGCCATCCGAGATCGCGCCAAAGCCGATGTCATCGCCGATCGCGCCACCCTGATGGAGCGCCTCCAAGGGCAAACCGAGCAAATTCACCAACTCCAAAAGGCACTGCAAGATCGCGACCAGAAGCTTGACCGCCTCCAGAGCGATCTGCGCCAAGAAGCCAGCCACCGCGCCGCCGCCGAAGCTGAAGCCGCCCAAATCCCCGCCCTGCAACAACAAGTGCAGACGCGAGAGCAACAGGTGCAAGAATGGCAGCGCACCTGCGCCGACTGGCAAAGCCAATGCCGAGAACTGAAAACCCGCCTGCACCAGGCAGAGCAAGCCACCGTTGCCCAGCAGCGAATTTTAGAACAGGCCCAGGCCCAACTGACCGATACCTTCAAAGCCCTTTCCGCCGATGCCCTGCGACGCAACTCCCACAGCTTCATGCAACTGGCGGAAACCCTGCTGGGCAAGTTTCAAACCCAGGCCCAAGGAGACTTGAGCCAACGTCAGCAGGCGATCGCCGCCCTGGTGCAGCCCCTCCACACCTCCCTGCAACGGGTAGACAACCGCTTGCAAGAGCTAGAAACCGCGCGGGTGGCCGCCTACAGTAGCCTGACAGAACAGGTCAAAGCCCTAGCGGTGGCCCAAAGCCAGCTCCAAGGGGAAACCGCCAACCTGGTCAAAGCCCTGCGATCGCCCACCGTGCGGGGCCGTTGGGGGGAGATTCAACTCCAGCGGGTGGTGGAGTTGGCGGGCATGGTGGACTACTGCGACTTTAGCCAGCAAACCTCCGTCCAGACCGAGGGGGGGCGACTGCGGCCCGACATGGTGATTCGCCTTCCCAGTGGCCGCAACATCGTGGTGGATGCCAAAGCCCCCCTGCAAGGGTATCTAGACGCAGTGGAGACGGGGGACGATCGCCAGCGCCGCAGCCATCTGCAAGCCCACGCCCGCCAAATTCGCACCCACCTGAGCCAACTGGGCAGCAAAGGCTACTGGGACCAGTTCCAGCCCGCCCCCGAGTTTGCGGTGCTGTTTTTGCCGGGGGAAACCTTTTTTAGCGCCGCCCTAGAGCAAGACCCCGGCTTAATCGAATTTGGGGTCGATCAGCGGGTGATTCTCGCCACCCCCACCACCCTGATTGCCCTGCTGAAGGCGGTGGCCTACGGCTGGCGACAGGAGCGCATGGCAGAAAACGCCCAGCACATCAGCGACCTAGGCCGCGAACTGTACGATCGCACCCACACCCTACTGGTCCATGTAGCCAAACTGCGGCGGGGCCTAGAGAGCAGCGTCGATGCCTTTAATAAAACCGTCGGGTCCTTAGAGTCCCGCGTGCTGGTCACCGCCCGCAAGTTCAAAGACCTGGGGGCCGCCGCCGGGGATGAGTTGGACACGGTGGAGGGCATCGATCGCTGGCCCCGCGCCCTCCCTGACCCCATCTCCCCTCCAGGATCACCCCCTAAGGCGTAAACAAACCGCCAAAATTCATCAAATCCCCATCAAACCCCCGCCTCCCCACCCCTATCCCCAGGGCATTCTAGGGATAGAGAAAAACATCTCATTCCCTCACACACCCTCAAACCCGGCACCGCCGGGTTTTTTCTTAGGCACTGAACCGCTGCCCTGAGCTGAGGGGGCTGCCAAGCCTGCCAAGCCTAAAATCATCGGTTGGATGCAGCGCGTCACCCACCCAACCCTGGCTGCCGTTGGGATTTCCCCCTCAGAGCCGCTCCGCGAACACTCCGTTCCACCCAACCGACCCAGACCGACCCATGGAACGGGAACCAACCACTGGGGAGCATGGCCTTTATGGCTCCGGTTCCTCTGCCAACGGATCTTGGTCGCTATGGAGGCCCACCGCAGCCCCGAGGTGGTCGAGGCCATGGGTATCTAGTTGGGCCTCTAGGCCCTGAAGGACCCGCTTCACCAAGGCGGGGCCTTCGTAGATCCAGCCCGTATACACCTGGAGCAGGGAAGCCCCAGCGGTGATTTTCTCCCAGGCATCGGCAGCGGAGAAAATGCCCCCCACCCCAATAATGGGCAGTTGTCCCTGGCTGTGGCGATGGATAAAGCGAATCACCGCTGTGGAGCGCTGCCGCAGGGGTGCGCCGCTGATGCCCCCCGCCTCGGCACTGGGCGATCGCCCGGTGCTGAGGCGCTGGGTGGTGAGCCCCGTCCGCTGAATGGTGGTGTTGGTGGCAATGATGCCCGCCAGCCCCTGTTCCTGGGCTAAATCCACCAGATCGGCAATGTCTTCCCAGGCTAGATCCGGGGCAATTTTTACCAGCAGGGGCTTGCCCTCGGGGTTTTCGGCTTGCAGGGCGGCCAAAATGGGAGCCAATTGGGCACGGGCCTGGAGCGATCGCAACCCCGGCGTATTGGGGGACGACACATTCACCACAAAATAGTCACCCCAGGGGTAAAGACATTGGAAGCTTGCCACATAGTCCCCCACCGCCGCTTCCAGGGGCGTGACCTTAGACTTGCCCAGGTTGATGCCCAGGGGAATGGGCGATCGCCCGGTGGGCCAGTGGTGCGCTAAGCGCTGGGCCAGTTGAGCCGCCCCACCGTTGTTAAACCCCATGCGATTCAGCACCGCGTGATCCGCCGGCAGGCGAAACAGGCGGGGCCGGGGATTGCCCGATTGCGGATGGTGGGTGACGGTACCCAGTTCCGCAAACCCAAAGCCCAACAGGGGCCAAGCCCGTGCCCCCACACCGTCCTTGTCAAACCCCGCCGCCAGCCCCAAGGGGTTGGCAAAGGTCTGGCCCCACAGGGTTTGCTGGAGGCGATCGCTGGGGTAGCTATAGGTGCGTTGTAGCCAGGGCTTTAGCCCCGGTGGCGGGGGGGGAAAGGCGGCTGGCCCATCCGCCCCCAACCAGGCCAGCACGTGCAGCGATCGCTGGTGCAGCCATTCTGGGTCCGCCTTTAACCCCTGAAAGAGCAGGGGCCGCATCACACCTGAGTAAAAATCGGGCAAAGCACCTCCTAGACAAGGGGGATGATCTAAACGCACATCAGGGTCGAGCCCAGCCAGCCGGATGGAGCCGCCAGCCGTCACCCAGGGGACAGGGCAGTTTCTCCACGGCTGGCCCAGCCACCGCGATCGCCCCTGGCCCAAACCCAGGGCCTGAATCCAGGGATTGTAAAAGATTGACCTGGAATAGGGCCGAGCCTTAGCCATTTTTCCAAAAATTCGTTATGAGTTGGTAGGCTTTTGTCCGATTATTGGCCCGTTTCCAACCCATTGCCGCTGAACTGGGGCTTCAGGTATAGACTGAAAACGACTATCGGACACCTCTCTCCCCTGAGGGCGCGTCATCAATCCAGGCACATCTACAGCCACCCAGGGCTCAAGCTCACCAGGCC
>JAQCHG010000348.1 GCA_027619675.1 Cyanobacteriota bacterium | reverse complement strand
GGTGATGCGGGCGGGCTGCATTGAGCAAATTGGCACCCCCAGCGACATTTACGAGTCGCCCAGAACGCCTTTCGTGGCGGATTTTATTGGCGATACCAACCTGATGGCAGGGCAGGTGGACTATCGGGATAACCGAGTCTTGCGGGTGAGAACGGAAAGTGGCCTCACAATCTTGGTGCAGCGATCGGGCGAAACGCCCCCAGCGGACTGCCAAAATGTGGTGGTCAGCGTCCGTCCCGAGAAAATCCACCTGAGCGAAACGGCTCCCGATAACGTCAGCAATTGCTATGCCGGGTATGTCCAGCACAAGATGTATTTGGGCACCCACGTGCATTGTGTGGTGCAGCTCAACAGCGGCGAGTTGTTGACGGTGATGCAGTCTAACCGGGCAGAACATCAACTGGCGGCGGACACGGCGGTGTATGTCCACTGGCAGCCTACCGATTGTTTAGCCCTGGCCGCCTGAGGGGAGCTGAGGAGCGCGATGGCAAGATTCGCGACTAGACGGCTGGAAAAGTTAGTGTAAACTCTTGTCAACTTTGGATGTAGCCAAGTTTTTCTGGAGGGAAAAAGCTGTGCCTCGTAAGCGATCGCTGTTCTCGCGTCCGTCCCGTCGATTAGGGCCTACCCGCCGTCGGTTTTTGCAGGGGTCCGCAGCGGCCATCGCTGGGGTTACCCTGGCCAACTGCCGTCGCAATGTCACCGATGTGCAAAGTGGAGAAGACAGCGCCTCCACCCCGACATCTGGTGGCGATGGCAAACTGCACATTTACACCTGGGCTGACTACACCAACGACGAACTGGCGGCTCAATTCACCGAGCGAACGGGCATTGAGGTCGTCATCGATATTTATGACTCCAACGAAACCATGCTGGCCAAGATGCAGGCTGGGGGCGGCGATGCCTACAGCATCATCTATCCCTCCGACTACATGGTGCAGCAGATGATTGAGTTGGGGATGCTTACGGAACTCGACCCCACCCGCTTGCAGGGCATGGACGCCCTGTTGGAGCAGTGGCAAGACCCGGTCTATGACCCCGGCAACGCCCACAGTGTGGCCTTTAGCTGGGGGACCACGGGGCTGCTCTATAACACCGAAGCGGTGTCTGGCACCCCAGAAGATTGGGATTACCTCTGGGACAACCGATCCAGCCATTCCAAGCAAATCACTCTACTGGATGACGTGCGGGAAACCATGGGGGCAACCCTCAAGTCCCTGGGCTATTCCTACAATTCCACCGATCCCGCTGAAATCGAAGAAGCCTACAACCGCCTGCTCGAAATCAAGCCTGACTTGGCTTCCTTTATGTCCTTCGGCTATGAGGATGCCCTTCTGGGTGGGGATTTGGTGATGGTGATGGCCTACTCCGTGGACGCGATCGGGGCCACCCTAGAGGACGATCGCCTGGAATATATCATCCCCGCTAGTGGCTCCTCAGTGTGGACAGACACCATGGTGATTCCCACCTCTGCGCCTGCGGTGGATGCCGCCTATGAGTGGATCAACTTCAATCTCGATCCCGAAGTGTCCGCTGGGGCCGTGGAGAGCCTCTCCTTTGCCACCCCCAACTCCGTGGCCCTAGAGATGCTTCCGGAAGAACTGACCAGCAATGAAGACCTCTTCCCCTCCGAAGAGGTCTTGGCTCGGTGCGAAGGCATTGCCCCGGTGGGTGACGCTACGGACCTCTACGACGAATATTGGACCAAGGTTACTAGCGCCTAAGCTCTGCCATGGCCGTTTCTCCCCCTCAATCGGTTTCGACCACTGTCCCCCCGTTGGGAGGCATCGATCGCCTGCGGCGGCTCCTAGGCCCCTTGGCCCTATTGGGGCCGCCGGGGCTGTGGCTGTTGCTGCTCTTGGTGTTTCCCACCCTGCTGATTTTGGACATCAGCTTGATTCCTGGCTTGCGCCCAGGGGAAGCCACGGGGGGGTACGGCCTCGGCAATTATTTCCAGGTGTTTAACCCCTGGTCCGACGCCTTTGACCCGGTGTATTTGCAGGTGATTGGGCGATCGCTTTATTACGCCACAGGCACAACGTTGGGCTGTTTGCTGCTGGGGTTTCCCGTCGCCTACTGGCTGGCCCTGATGTCCCCAGTCCGCTGGCGCAACCTGCTGGTGGTGGCCTTTGTGTTGCCCCTGTGGACCTCATCCTTGCTGCGGGCCTACGCCTGGATTAGCATCCTGCGGCCCACGGGGTTGCTCAATAGCCTGTTGACCTGGATAGGGAGCGGGATGGGCGTAGACCTGCCCACCCAAAGTTGGCTATACACCTCCACAGCGGTGCTGATTGGCCTCACCTACAGCTTTTTGCCCTACATGGTGCTGATTCTCTACGCCTCCCTAGAGAAGCTAGACCGCGCCCTGTTAGAAGCGTCAGCGGATTTGGGGGCCGTGCCCTATCAGACCTTTTGGAAGGTAACGGTGCCCCAAAGTCTGCCGGGGATCGCCGCAGGTTGCCTGCTGGTGTTCATCACCAGCATGGGGGATTTTGTGGTGCCCACCCTGCTGGGGGGGGCCTCTAGCATGACCATTGCCCGGTTAATCTACAACCAGTTTCTGGGCATTACCCGCAACTGGGGCTTGGGCTCTGCCCTCAGCATGGTGCTGATTTTGGCGGTGAGCCTGGGGATCGCCCTGCTGCTGAAGTATGGCGATCGCAGTTCTGTGTCAGAAACCTAGGGGAACTATGGCCACCACAAAAGGGAAAAACGCCTTTCAGCCCCGCCTCCCCTTTACCTGGCAGGGAGCCGTCACGGTTTTGCTCTACGGCTTTATGTACGTCCCCATCTTGGTCTTGGGGATCTACAGCTTTAACGATTCCCAGCGCTATACCTCCGTGTGGCAGGGGTTTAGCCTGCGTTGGTACGAAACCCTCTTTCAAGACGCCCGCCTTTTTAGCGCCCTGCAAGACACCCTCTTCATTGCCTGCGTGGCGGTGGGCATTTCCGCTGTCCTCGGGACGCTGATGGCCATTGGGTTGGCCAAATATCAGTTTTGGGGCAAACCCCTATACCGGGGGGTGTCCTATCTGCCGTTGATTATTCCTGACATCGCGATCGCGGTGGCAACCTTGGTTTTTCTGGCCTCCATTGCCGTACCCCTTAGCATCTGGACGGTGATTGCTGCCCACATGGTGTTTTGCTTGGCCTACATTGCGGTGGTGGTGTCTAGCCGCCTCAGTGGTCTTGACCCCAATTTAGAAGAAGCTGCCCTGGATCTGGGGGCCAACCCAGTGCAAGCCCTGATTAAGGTGCTGCTGCCGGAGTTGATGCCCGCGATCGTGTCGGGCTGTCTGTTGGCCTTTGTGCTCAGCATTGACGATTTGTTAGTCTCCAGTTTTACCGCTGGCGGCGGGGCCAACCCCTTACCCATTGAGATTTATAGCCGCATCCGCACCGGGGTCAAGCCCGACATGAATGCCCTGAGCGTGCTGTTGATTATGGGGTCGGGCCTGATGGCGGCCCTGGCGGAATACCTGCGCTACAAAGGGGACGTTCGCCGCGATCGCGCCTAGCGCAGCGCGGCGTAAGTTTGCCAACCGTTTCCTTGGGCAGGGGAGCCAGGGAGCCAAACGGTAGGGTTATTTACGCCGAGCGGTACTAGGGGGTTACATGATCCGCTAGGGATTGCGGTTAATACTTGATGCGATCGCGGCCCTTATCCGTCCCC
>JAQCHG010000347.1 GCA_027619675.1 Cyanobacteriota bacterium | reverse complement strand
GGTAATCTAGCCAGGGGTTGTCGCCGTTGGGTAACCGAGGTGCTGGCGATCATCAAATGCGGTCGTCAATAAGATCGCCAAGATCGCCAGCGTTGATATCATCCATTGCCCTGCACGGGGAGAGCATCCATCGGCTGGGGCTGGCCAGTCCTAATCCCATCGGATCTGCTGGGGGTGCCCCAGAGACCCAGGGGCGAGGCGGCGGATACTGCCCCCGGCGAGAACCCACTATCCCCGCCCCCAGGCGGGGATCCCCTGCCTGTAAGCGCAAGCAAACGTGGTACTATCCCAGGTGCTTTTACATATAGCTTTGGTCAAAATGCTGACAAAAAGCGGGCAACTCCAGGGGTGTCATGCAGCTACAGTTTGAGGGGTTGAGGAGCAACCGCACCGCCTCCCCGCAACCCTTGCCCCGCCCCGTTTCTGAGGTTCTCTACGGCAGTCAAGGCTAGAGCTGCCCTCGATTTTCAAGTAATCCTTAAAGAAGCCATCGTTTTTCAAGGTAGTTTGATCCCTTCCATCCCGTCAGACCTGCTTACCACTATGCAACTGCAACACGCTCTGCGACGCACCAAGATTGTGGCCACCATTGGACCCGCCACCAGTGACCCGGAGGTGTTGCGATCGCTGATTGAAGCCGGAGCCAGCACCCTACGCCTCAACTTTTCCCATGGCTCCCACGACGACCATCAGCGCAGCATTCGCCTAATTCGCCAGATTTCCTTCGAGCTAAACCGCCCGGTGGGCATTCTGCAAGACCTGCAAGGTCCCAAAATTCGCCTAGGCCGCTTTGAAAACGGCTCCATCCACGTCAACCGGGGGGATACGTTTACCCTCACCAGCCGCGCCGTCCCCGGTTCCCAAACCATTAGTTCCATCACCTACGAACCCTTGGCGGATGAAGTGCCCGTCGGCTCCAGCATTTTGCTGGACGATGGCCGGGTGGAAATGGTGGTGGAAGCGGTGGACCGCGCCCAGCGGGACCTCCACTGCCGGGTCACTGTAGGCGGTGTCCTCTCCAACAACAAGGGGGTCAACTTCCCCGGTGTGTACCTGTCCATCAAAGCCCTGACGGACAAAGACCGTACCGACCTAATGTTTGGCCTCAATCAGGGGGTGGACTGGGTGGCCCTGAGCTTTGTGCGCAACCCCCAGGATGTGCTGGAAATCAAGGAACTGATCGCCAATGCGGGCAAACAGGTGCCCGTGGTGGTGAAGATCGAAAAACACGAGGCGATCGAGCAGATGGACGCCATCCTCTCCCTGTCCGACGGGGTGATGGTGGCGCGGGGGGACCTGGGGGTAGAACTGCCCGCTGAAGACGTGCCGATTCTGCAAAAACGTCTGATCGCCACCGCCAACCGCCTGGGCATCCCTGTGATTACCGCCACCCAAATGCTGGACAGCATGGCCAGCAACCCCCGCCCCACCCGCGCCGAGGTGTCGGACGTGGCCAACGCCATTTTGGACGGCACCGACGCGGTGATGCTGTCCAACGAAACCGCTGTTGGCAAGTATCCCGTAGAGGCGGTGGCCACCATGGCCCGCATTGCCCTCCGCACCGAGCAGGAAAGTGCCAGCCGCAATGCCGACGACATGGTGGGCTCCCCCCGCTCTATCCCCAACGCCATCAGTCAGGCGGTGGGACGCATTGCAGCGCAACTGAATGCCGCCGCCAAAACCGGGGCCACCGCCCGCAATGTCTCTAAGTTTCGGCCCCAGACCCCGATTTTGGCGGTCACCCCCCATGTGGAGGTGGCCCGCCAACTGCAACTGGTGTGGGGGGTGCGGCCTCTGCTGGTGCTAGATTTGGCCTCCGCTAGCCAGACCTTCCAGGCGGCGATGAATGTGGCCCAAGAGAAGGCGCTGCTGCGGGAAGGGGACCTGGTGGTGATGACCGCTGGCACCCTGCAAGGGGTGTCGGGCTCCACGGATTTGATCAAGGTGGATATTGTCACCGCTGTTTTAGGGCGGGGCGTGGGCATTGGGGAAGGCACCGTTAGCGGTCGGGCTCGGGTGGCCCACAGCGGTATGGATGTCACGGACTTTAACCCCGGTGAAATTTTGGTGGTCTCCAGCACCAGTGCGATGTTTGTGGATGCCATCCGGCGGGCCGGGGGCATCATCACCGAGGACGATAGCCTCACGGGCCATGCGGCGGTGATTGGCCTGCGGTTGGGGGTGCCAGTCATCGTTGGGGTGAGTAAGGCAACGGAAACCATTCGGGATGGCACCATTGTCACCCTCGACACCCGCCGGGGGCTGGTGTATTCCGGGGCCTTGGGGCCATTGAAGGCGGAGACGCCCCTCTCGGTGTAGGCTGCCGCTTACGCATTCGGTTCCGGGGCTGCCGTTGCCTCCAGGGGCCGTTTGAGATTCGTTAACACCCCCTGAAAATTGTTGGCATCCTGGCACACTTGAGGCGTTCTTGCCGGAGCTGGGGGCCGATGAGCTACGAGATCCGCTACAAGCCTGCCTTTGCCACCCTGTTTGTGGCGTTGCAGCCGGGGGAAACCCTGACGGCGGAGGCGGGGGCCATGGCCAGTATGGATGGCGATGTGGCCATGAAGACGACGTTTTTTGGTGGCTTTTTCCCGGCGTTGCTGCGGCAGTGGTTTGGCGGGGAGTCCCTGTTCGTCAATACCTTTTCAAATCCGACGCCGCGATCGCGGCAGTTGGTCTTAACCCAGGCCACCGTGGGGGATATCGAAGCCCTGGATCTCGCGGCCACCGAAGCGCTGTGCTTTCAGCCGGGGGCCTACATTGCCCACATGGGCAACGTTACCCTGGGGGTGCAGTGGGCTGGCTTCAAAAGCTGGATCTCGGGGGAAGGGCTGTTCAAGCTCAAGGTGAAGGGGCCGGGGCGGGTGTTTTTTGGGGCCTACGGCGGCATTTCCTCCCACCAGGTGCGGGGGGAGTTCATCGTAGACACGGGTCATTTAGTCGCCTACAGCCCCCATCTGACCATGCATGTGCGCATGGCGGGGGGCCTGCTGGGATCCGTCACCTCCGGTGAGGGGTTGGTAAACCGCCTGACGGGTAACGGCAAGATTTATCTGCAATCCCGCAGCATTGATGGTCTAGTGGCCTTTCTGCGGCCCAAGTTGCGAGGCTAAGGGAACGCCATGGAACTGGACATTCTGCATCAGCCTGATAGCGCGATCGCCCACATCCGCATGGACCCCCAGGAGGAAATCACCGCCGAAGCGGGGGCGATGGTGGCCATGAGCGCCGACATTCAACCCAGCACCACCCTGCGCCGGGGCAAAGGAGGGGGCCTGATGGGGGGGCTCAAACGCATGTTAGCGGGGGAATCCCTCTTTCTCAGCGTGTTTCGCACCGGGGGCAGTGGCGGTGAAATTTACTTGGCCCCCAAACTCATGGGGGACATTTTGCCCTACACCCTGGAGGGCGATGGCCTGGTGGTGCAGTCCACGGGCTACATGGCCAGCACCGCTGGGGTGACCCTCGATCTGGGCTTTCAGGGCCTCAAGTCCTTCTTTTCGGGGGAGTCGATTTTTTGGCTCAACCTGGGGGGGCAGGGGTTGGTGTTGCTGAGTGCCTTTGGCGGCATTTATGAGGTGGCGGTGGATGGGGAATATGTGGTGGACACGGGCCACATCGTCGCCTTTGAAAAGAGTCTAGATTTTGTCATCACCAAGGCGGGGGGCAGTTGGCTAGGG
>JAQCHG010000346.1 GCA_027619675.1 Cyanobacteriota bacterium | reverse complement strand
GGAGCATGGGAGATAGGGAGCCAGAAGGTAGGGTTATTCGCGCCAAGCTCAACTAGGGCTATGGGTTTGGCCCTCCAATCAGTGGCATCCCCGCCCGACATATGGGCTCAAATGGTTGCCCGATACATCTCCAGGGCGCAGCCCCCTGCGCCCCTACGGCGTTTTTTGGGCTGAACCCGTCCTCGGGGCGTTAGTCCTCGCGGGTTATTCCCCATAGAATTCGCAACAGAAGCGGGATCTTTTTGTTGTTTTTGCGCACAATAGCAGCAACCTTCTGCGTCAAATCTCGCATTTGCTGTTAGAACGGGGTAGGCATAAACCGTCAGGGGCAAGGACCTGCCATAGGCCAGATGGATAACGGACCCAACAACCCAAACCCAGACGCCCGCGAGATTCTCCAGAGTGTGACCCAGGATCTCCAGAGCCTGCAAAGCCGCCTGTCTCAGCAGCTTAGCCAAGACATTGACTATTTGCAGCGCACTAAGGATCGCCTCCTCGGGGATCTTGACATGCTGGAGGAAGAGTATCAGGACCTCCAGACTCGGTATGATGCGCTGCAAGCCAACTATGAAGTGGCCCTGTCGCAGCAGCAACTGGCGCAACAGCAGTTGTGGGCCAAGCGCTTGGCCCAAGCCCTCGCTCCCCATCTAAAGGGGCGGCTTACGCAGGTGATGTATGAAGGGGTGCCCAATGGTCGCAATGGCCAACCCGTTTCCGTGGGCAGCGCCTATCAGTTGTTGACCTCCCTAGACGCCACCCTCAACGAAACCCTCCATTCCCTTCAGCAGGACCTCAACAGCTACCAAAGCTCCCTGTCTCAGCAGGTGAGCCGCATGCACAGCATGGAGCAGCAGGGGGAAGCGATCTTAGAGGCGCTGGTGAATCGCCTCAGCCAGCAATTGCAGACCCACATGACCCGACCAGGGACGATGGGGACAGATCGATCCCTTGGGGGTATTGCGCCGCCCCCCTTGCCCAGCACCAATGGTCACAGCCTGCCCGCCAGCAACGGCCATGGCACCCCGTCGGCGCTGCCCCGCGATCGCGAACCGGTGGTATACCATCGCCCCATGATTTCCACGGGGGATGGGGTGAATACGCCCCCGTCGTCCGCTAAGCGGGCCAAGATCTCAGCCTTTCAGCAAGGGATCATCTTCATCATTTTGTCCACCCTGGCCCTCTCGGTCCACAACGTAATTGTGGGCATCATCGGCTATGGCGGGCAGGTGTTTGGCCAAATTCCCATCAAGGGCATCTTTACCCTCAACATCCCCAACTCGTTGATGCTGCTATGGCTGCGGATGTTGGTGGTGTTGCCCCTGATGGCGATCGCCGCCACCACCCTCTATCCCCAAGTGTGGGCAGATCTGCGGCGGTTCATCACCGTGCGGGACAAGCGACCGATTTACCAGGTGATTGCCAGCGGCAGTTTCCTGTTCATGTCCCAGGTGTTGATTTATAAGTCCATTTCCGACATTGGGCCAGGGGTAGCGGTGACCCTGCTGTTTATGTATCCGTTGATTACGGTGCCTCTGGCGTGGTTTTTGTTTGGAGATCGCCCCAGTTCCCTTCGGGCGGTGGTGATGTTTGCCATCACTGTGGGCATTGTCTTCACCGCCCTGCCCCGCATCAACGCTGACTTGGCGTTGGGCACCGTTTCCCCCTGGGGGGTGCTGTCGGGGATCCTCTCCAGTGGCACCTTTGCCCTCTATTTAATTTCCATGCAGTTGAGCTTCAAGAAACTGCATCCGGTCCCCGTCAGTTTGGTGCAGTTCACCACCATCTTCATCCTGGCCAGCATGATTTTGATTGGGGGCTCCTTCTTAGGGTTGGAGGTGTCGCCCCCTAGCAGTTTTGGCGGTCTTTACATAGGTGGCATTCTCCTTGGCACCCTTACCCTGCTGGGGTACTTGTTCAACAACTATGGGGTGCGGCTAATGGGGGCGGCAAAGGCGTCCATTGTTGCCTCCAGCGGTCCGGTGGTGACGGCGGTGCTGGCCTATTTGATTACCCCCGGTGAGAAGTCGACCCTGGCCTTTATCCAGTGGATTGGGGTGCTGATGGTGACCTTAGGGGTGTTGGCCCTCAGCTTTGAGCGCCTCAACCAGGCCCAGAAACCCGCCCCCCGTCGCTTGCAGCGCCCCTAGGGGTCGCGCCATACTCGCCTTGTGCAACCCCATCCTGCGGTCACCGATTTCCGTAAGCCTGTGAAGGATGCTGCTGCTGTTGCGATGATCCGTGTCGTGAAGGGGCAAGCGCCGTGGCGGTAAAGCGGTTGTCAAATCCGGGCTTTTTGCTGCTGTGGGTGTTGGCCAATGTGTTGCCTTGGCTGGCGGTTTGCGTCCTGTGGGCGGGGGTAGCCACCGCTTTCACGCAAAACGCCTTTGTCAATAGTGGAGCATTTTGGCTGCTGGGGTGGTGTGTGGTCTGTGGGGCCGTGGGCACGGCCCAAAGGGCGGTGTTGCAGTTGCGGTTAACGGGCATAGGGTGGTGGCCGGTGGCCACGGTGGTGGGCAGCGGGGCGGTTTTGTTTCTGTTTCCCCTCAGTGATGCGCTGCCGCAATTGCCGACCCCGGTGTTGATCCCGTTGTTTTTGGGTGGGGGCATTGGTGTGGCCCAATGGTGGGTGTTGCGGCGGCGGGTGCCCCACGCCTGGAATTGGGTGGTGATTCAAATCGTGGCGGCGATCGCATCCATTCTGGCGGGCCTGTTTACACCAGGGGTGGATGTGGTCATGGGCGGTATGACGGAGGCGTTGATGGTGGTGGGCAGCCTCATTGAGGTGGTGGCGGGGCTGATTACCGGGGTGGGTCTGGTGCTGTTGCTGCGATCGAGCCGTGGTTAGCCATGAAATCGACTTGGTGAGCCCAGCAGGCTTGGAGTTGCTGACGGCAGCTAAGGTGTGGCTTAACATCATCTCCTGAGCCCAAATAAACCCCATATAGACCAACAAGGCCCGCTGGTGCAGCGCATCGTCTAGCAGTCCTTTCAACTTCTCTAGAAAGGCGGCGCGATGGGCGGGATTGACCTTATTCAGCAGCTTGCGGGCTTTCTTCCAGGAGAAACCCAAGCCTTTGAGGGTTTTTCGTAGCGTCTCACGACAACAGTCAGTGCTGAATTCGCTCTGGACCCATTGCACCAAGCGCTTGAGGGTCCAACGGGGGAGAGGGGAGGCTGTCCGTTCCTGGGGCGGGGTGGCGGCTAGCGCCAAGGCAGTGCGGATGACGGTGTCTACCGCTGTTTTGACTCCATCAGGCAAAGGGGGGGATGGCCACCTGTGTGACGGTAAATCAAGCTGTCTGGACCTGAGTCGTTATAGCGATGGACCCACTCCATCACGGTTTGATGGTTACGACCCGTGGCGCGGCCTACCTGGGTGGCATTTTTCCCTTGGCTGATCTCGTAAAGGGCCATGAACCGCTCTCGGGTACGGGGATGGGAGGCATTCACCGCTTGCTTACGAAGTTCCTCTGGGTCTTGTTGCCAGCGGGTTGTATTAACTCTCAGCATGGGATGGCTGAACGCGACTGGCAACTAATCTACATTAAATCCTAGGTCGCTGAAAACTCCAGATCCCAAGATGAACGGGGTTTAGCCGCAGTGACTACAGCAGATTCAAAGCTATATAGCCATCAAAACCATGAGTTTAACTGTGGTGATCGCCTCCTTATTGACTATGATAGGTTTTTTGATT
>JAQCHG010000345.1 GCA_027619675.1 Cyanobacteriota bacterium | reverse complement strand
CCCCTGTTTCAGGCCATCCCGCTGCCCCAGATCAGCGGCATCGGCATTCTGTTCCTGCTGGCGATTCCCGTGGTCATCCTCAGCCTGGTGGGGTTTGTGCTGTCCGTTCTCCTCAGCCACCTCTGGGCAGGGCGTTGGCTACCCCTGGGGATGATTGGGCTGTTGGCGGGGGGGCTCTGGGTCTGTCTGTCCCTGCCCCAGGGCATTCAGGTGGTCGATCTAGAGACGCGCATCTTCCCTAACCAAGGCATTTACAGGAGCCAGCGCAGCTTTTTGGTGGGTTTCTCGGTGCATGTGGTGCGGGTGGTGGGCGGGGTTTTACTGCTGACGGCCCTGCTGCTGGCGTTGACCGATGGTCACCCCATCCCCAGCGCGGGCAGCGGCGCTGACTGGTCACTGGCCCAGGGGTTGAGTGTGCTGTTTTTGATGGTCTTTGGCCTGGGGCTGCTGCCCTGGATGGGGTTCAGTTTGGCCTGGGGCTTTTGGCGCTATGGCGGCAGCACCTGCCTGCGCTACGGCCTGGTGCGGGTGCTGTTGAGCCTGTGGCGGGTGCTGCCCTGGAACTGTGCCCGGTTTCTCAACCAGGCGACGGAACTGCGGTTGATGCAGCGGGTGGGGGGCCGCTATCGGTTTATTCACCGCAGCTTTCAAGACTATTTGGCGGGGGAGGAGATCACCCCTTCGTTTCCCACTCCAGAGTGATTTCTAGGTTGGATTTGCCGCTGCCCCGCACCAGGGCGGCCACTAAACTGCCCTGCTCAATTTGAATTTCTAGGCCAAATTTGACGCTGGCTTTGGTGGGTTTAACCTTCTGCAACGAGGTGGTGATGGCTTCCCCCACGCCCTCAATGGCGTCGGTCACCCCTTTGAAGGTTTTCATGTCAAAGCCCACGTCCTCTAGCCCGGTTGCGGCCACTTCTACCCTGATCTGGGCACCGTTGGGCAGGGAAACGGGGATGTGCTCACCGCGATCGCTGGCAAAGGTCATGGTTGATCAATCCTCTGAGAAGGGAACCTGGCCCCAAGGGGGTCACTGGCTTGATGATGGCACTGGGTGCGATCGGGGGATCCGGTTGGTCGGGGGTCATGCCTCCAACGGGGCTAGGGATCATCAAGGAAACTGCTGATCTTCTGTAGAGCCTACTAGCGCATCCAGCCTAAGTAGCTGGGACTAATCAAACTTCACACCTGCCGCTGATTTCGACTCTGCTCAATCAGCTATACTCCTTATCCGGCAAGGATTTGAGGGTTGAGCGAAGTCGTATGCCTTTCAGGCAGGCTCAGCCAACGCGTCAGCGCCTCCCAAAGGGAGAAAACCCGTCTGCAAGATAATTGAGCTTACCTACTTAAAAAGACGCTAGTAATGCCATCTTCTTAGACCATACGCCGACAAAGCCTTTTGAATCTGGAAGCCATTTTATTTGTTGCAAGAACTCAAGGCACAAATCTTTAAGTTGCCACCCAGCGATCGCCTTGCCCTAATTTCTGCCATGGTTGAATCCCTGCAAGATACAGCACAAGATACAGCCGTGACTCAACCTGATCAATCCGGTGCAATTCAACGGATGCGGGGCCTATTAAAAACAGATCAGCTTGCCCCAACCGATGAAGCAGTAGCCGCCATGCTAAAAGAGCGACGAAGGGAGAAGTATCTTCAGTGAGAGTTTTAGTTGACACCAACATTAGTCTTAGATTTTTTATTGCAGCGAGATCCATTTTTCCAAGACTCGGAACTCCTGTTTTAAGCGATCCATGAAGGAGAGATTGTTGGTGGGGGAACGAAGGGTGCGATCGCGGATTTTTTAGAGCAAAATTTTTTTCAGCCCAGCGGATAGGGGGAATGGAGGGAGCCTGCCCCTAGCGGTGGTGCCACCGACCAGGGGGGTAGGTTACGCTGGCGCTGAATGGCGGCGGTTGAGATCCCATTGGGAGCAGAGACATGGTGTTAAGGGCACTGATGGGGAGCGGATTGGCCCTAGTGTTGGGGTTACAGCCAGGGGCCGTGACCTTGGCGGCACGGCCAGCCCTGGTCACGGCATCACCCCAAACCCCCGCCGCGATCGCCCCCGCCCCCTTTGGGGATCTGCGCCTTCTGATCCATCGCGTAGCCGCTCCCCTGGCCCTCAGCCCTAGCCAAAACAAATCTGACGCCCAAGTGTGGCAGCAGGTGGTGCGCTACTACGAGGCGGGGCAGGCCCTCTACAACGCCAATCGCTACCCCGAAGCCCTGGCCCAGTTCAACGCCGCTTGGCAACTGGCCGCCCCCCTAGACAACGACAACAAGGTGCGGATTCTGATCTACATCGGGTCCATCCATATCTTGCTCAACCAGCCCCAGCAGGCCCTAGCGGTGGCCGCTGATTTGGCGGCCCGTGCCCCCACCATCGCTACACCCCCCTTGAGATCGCTGGCCCGCGCCGCTGGGGCGTTGATTGCCGCCGATAGCCACGTTGCCCTCAGCAACTTCAGCCTCGCCCTAGAGCAGTATCAAGCCGCCCTGGCCACCGGGGTAGATAGCGGTGATCCGTTTATCCTGCAATATGCCAGTTTGGGGCTGGGTCGCCTGTATACCTTTGGCCTCGGGCAGCACCAGCGGGCCATTGAGATTTGCCAAGGGCTCCTCGATCGCCAACATGCCCCCCGCAACCCGCTGGATCCGTCGCTGCTGGCGGGGGTGTTGATGTGCTTGGGGTCCGCCCATTTGGGGCAAAACGACTTTGCCGCTGCCACCGACTACTACACCCAGGTGCGGCAGGTGGCCCGCCGCCAGGACAACCCCCTCGGAGAGGTGTATGCCTTGGTGAACCTGGGTTGGACGGCCCAGCGCCAGGGCAACTATACCCAGGCGATCGCCCATTTCAACGAAGCCTTGCCCATTGCCCAGGGAACGGGCGATCGCCTAGCGGAAGCCTACGTCATCGGTAACCTGGGCCATTCCTACGCCTACCTGGGGGATCCCGACCGGGCCATTGCCCTGCTGCAACAGGCCCTCCCCATCGCCCGTGCCGTGGGCGATCGCCAAGGGGAATTTTTGGCCCTGCGCTCCCTGGGGGAAGCCCTGGTGCGGCAGGGGCGGCCAGAACTGGCGATCGTCTTTTACAAAACCGCCATCAACGTCAGTGAATCGGTGCGGCTAGGGTTGCAAGCCCTGCCCCTAGAGTTGCAGCGATCGTTTGTGGACACCGTGGCGGCAGAATACCGCGCCCTGGCCAATCTGCTGCTAGAGGCGGGCCGCATTGCCGAGGCTCAGCAGGTGCTAGACCTGTTGAAACTAGAGGAACTGCGGGAATTTACAGGCACAACCCGCGCCGCGTGGCGCAGTGAGGGGCTGGTTTTTAGCGATGGCGAACAGCGGGTGATCGATGCCCACGGCAGCCTGATCGCCCTGGGGCAAGCGGTCTACACCTGTGAGCAGACCACCTGTGATGGATTGAACCAACTCTACCGTGAGCAGGAAGCCCTGCTGGCCACCTAACAGCAGCAGGTGGCCGCCTTTGAAACCACCGTACGGGAGAACCGCGCCCAGGATCTGTGGTTTCAGGACCCCAGCAACCTCAGCACCGATGCCCAAGCCCTGTTGGATGCCCAGCCCCATGCCGTGCTGATTTATCCCCTGGTGTTGGAGGATAAGCTGTGGCTACTGTGGGCGGCGGCGGGGGGCGTGGTGGGCAGCATCGAAGTGCCTGTAAGCCAAGCCACGTT
>JAQCHG010000344.1 GCA_027619675.1 Cyanobacteriota bacterium | reverse complement strand
GGGAGCATGGGAGATAGGGAGCCAGAAGGTAGGGTTATTCGCGCCAAGCTCAACTAGAACCAGCCGTCCTGCTCAAGCTCTTCTATCACCTGTAACCCTCGGGGATCTCCGACCCGCAGAATGGCGGTGCGGGCGTCTTCTCGCACGCCGAGGTCGTCGTCTTCGGCAAAGGTTTCAATCAACGCATCAATGGCCGTGGCATAGACCACATTGGAGGGCAGTTCCTTGCACAACTGTCCCAATGCCCAGGCACAGTTGCTGCGTACCGCCGCGATCGCGTCCCGCCGCATCACTTCAATCAAGGCAGGGATCGCCGCCACCACGGGCTCGTAACCCACATGCACCATCTGGGCTAGGGCGCTGGCAGCCCAGAGGCGCACTGCGGGGATGTCGGTTTTTAAGGTTTCCACCAGGGGTTTCAAGGTTTCGGCTTGGTGGGCATTGCCCAAGGCCCAAACCACCCCCTTCCGCACATAGCCATTCCAATCCTGGAGGTGCTGCATGAGGGGGGCGATCGCGTCGGCGTGAACGTTGCGCCCCAGAGCATAGGCGGCACTGACCCGCACCAGTGGACAGTCGTCGGCCAAGAGTTGAATCAAGGGGGCGACGGCGCGATCGTCTTCAATTTCGCAAAAAGCCCGTGCCGCCAGCATCCGCTGCTGGGGTTCTGGAGCCGACAACAAGGCCAACATGGCATCCGGGTCGGGGGCTACCTCGGATGCTTCCCCTGTGGGCTCAAAATCATCGAGGGGATCGGCTAAATCCGCCTCTAGATCCAGCTTTGTTAGCTCTTCGTCGTCATACATAATTGCCACTCTACAGCACTATCTAGCTCCAATCGAGCCCCCTTTTCCCTGCCATCGATACCGCCCGATGACGCTTTTATATGGATAGAGAATCAGGGGCCAATCAGGGGCGATCGCCCCTTTTAACCAACGCCGCCTTGATGATCGCCCCGAGCCCGCTGTCTGCCATCGTTGGCCCCAAGCCTGCCCCCTCCCCGGCTCTGTAAAGATCCGTCATGATAGATAGGATCAGCCATGGGGGAGGGACGGGGTAATGGGGAATTTCGATATTCAGGCACCCTTTGAACCAAAGGGCGATCAGCCCACCGCGATCGCGGCCCTGGTTCAGCATCTCCAGGCCGGACACCGCTACCAAACCCTGCTGGGGGCGACGGGGACGGGCAAGACCCACACCATGGCGCGGGTAATCGATCGCATTGGCAAACCCACCCTGGTGCTGGCCCACAACAAAACCCTGGCGGCGCAGCTTTGCAACGAACTGCGGGAGTTTTTCCCTGAAAACGCAGTGGAGTATTTCATCAGCTATTACGACTATTACCAGCCAGAAGCCTACATCCCCGTCACCGACACCTACATCGCCAAAACCGCCTCCATCAACGAAGAAATTGACATGCTGCGGCACTCGGCGACGCGATCGCTGTTTGAGCGGCGAGATGTGATTGTGGTGGCCTCCATTAGCTGCATTTACGGCTTGGGGATTCCCTCGGAATACCTGAAAGCCTCCATTCCCCTCCAGGTGGGCATGGAGGTCAACCAGCGCCAGGTGCTGCGGGATCTGAGCGTGATCCAATACACCCGCAACGATTTAGATTTGGGTCGGGGCCGCTTCCGGGTCAAGGGGGATGTACTGGAAATCGGCCCCGCCTACGAGGACCGCATCATTCGGGTGGAATTCTTTGGCGATGAAATCGACGCCCTTCGCTATGTTGATCCCGTCACGGGCGCGACCCTCCAGAGCCTAGAGGCCGTCAATATCTACCCCGCCAAGCACTTTGTCACCCCCGACGACAAGCTGGAAGCCGCCTGCCAAGCCATTCAGGACGAACTGCGCGATCGCCTAGAGGTGTTGGAAACGGAAGGGCGGCTCCTGGAGGCCCAGCGCTTGGAACAGCGCACCCGCTACGATCTGGAAATGCTGCGGGAGGTGGGCTACTGCAACGGGGTGGAAAACTACGCCCGCCACTTGGCCGGACGCCCCGCTGGCTCCCCGCCAGAATGCTTGATCGACTACTTTCCGAAGGACTGGCTGCTGGTGATTGATGAATCCCACGTCACCATTCCCCAGATTCACGGCATGTACAACGGCGATCGCGCCCGCAAAACCGTGCTGATCGAACATGGGTTTCGCCTGCCCAGCGCCGCTGACAACCGCCCCCTCAAGGCGGAGGAATTTTGGGATAAGGTGCACCAGTGCGTATTTGTCTCCGCCACCCCCGGCAACTGGGAGGTGGACATCTCTGAAGACCGGGTGGTGGAGCAGATTATTCGCCCCACCGGGGTGCTAGACCCGGAAATCTTTGTGCGTCCCACCGAGGGGCAGGTGGACGATCTGTTGGGGGAAATCCGCGATCGCGCCGCCAAACAGGAACGGGTGCTGGTCACCACTCTGACCAAGCGCATGGCGGAGGACCTGACGGAATATTTGGAAGAGCAGGGGGTGCGGGTGCGCTACCTACACTCCGAAATCCATTCCATTGAGCGGATTGAACTGATCCAAGACCTGCGGGACGGGGCCTTTGATGTCCTGATCGGCGTCAACCTATTGCGGGAAGGGTTAGACCTGCCGGAGGTGTCCCTGGTGGCCATTTTGGATGCCGACAAGGAAGGCTTTTTGCGGGCGGAGCGATCGCTGATCCAAACCATGGGTCGCGCTGCCCGCCATGTCCAGGGAAAGGCCATCCTCTACGCCGACAACCTGACCGACAGCATGGCCCGCGCCATTGATGAAACCGAGCGTCGCCGCGCCATCCAGCAAAAATACAACGAAGACCACGGCATCACCCCCCACGCCATCGTTCGCCGCAAGAGCAACGCCATCCTCTCCTTTTTGGAGGTCTCCCGTCGCCTCAACGTGCAGGAACTGGATCAGGTGTATGAACAGAAAGAAAATCTTCCCCTAGAGGATATCCCCGAGCTGATTGGCCAACTCGAAAAGCAGATGAAGGAGGCGGCGAAGAACCTGGAATTTGAAGAAGCCGCCAAGTACCGCGATCGCATCAAGACCCTCCGGGATCAACTGCTGGGTAAGCGCTCCTCTATGCCCAACTAGGGTTCATGCGTAAGGATTGGGTGGAGCGTGGGGAGAGCAGGGCAAAACCTACGAGCAGGACAGTTTGAACTTGTCAGTGATAGCCGTGAGCGAAGCAAACGACTCCCTAGCGCTCTACCCTTCGGGAAGAGCACGGGTGAGCAAATTTACACTACGCAGTACGAGAGCTTAGGAGCTTGCTGGCCATGCAATTCCCCGGTATGCGGTGTATCGCGCTGCGCTGACGGCACCCTAGGCAGGTAAATGCTGTCCCGAAGCTCTCCTTACTGCTGGTTACTCCTGATTACTGCTGTCTTCGGAGTCGGATAGCTTGGGCATAAAGTCAGGACGGGCTTTGTCTTCCCAACCAGCGGGACGCTTGGAGTTGTACCAAGCCAGGGAGCCGATCACCACTGCGGCAATGAATCCCACTACATACACTGCTGTGAAATAGGGGAAATCTGCCACCCCTGCCGCTGCCATCACCTGGGCCAACGCCGTGCTCAAAACCATCATGGGTTTCCTCTGCTGTTTTGATTTCTAGGGTTTTTGGACAATCAACTCTGCCAACCGGGTGGTATTCCCCTTGGCTGGCCAGGAGAAAGGGACCTTACTCAGCGGCAGGGGTGCCCTCACCGCCGCTCGGGGCCGGA
>JAQCHG010000343.1 GCA_027619675.1 Cyanobacteriota bacterium | reverse complement strand
CGTCGCCACCGCCTCCGCCCGGTTCAGGTGGGTTTCCGCCACGGTGAAGGCAATGTCGTTGGTGTTGCCCTCGTGGATGGACTGGATCACCAGGTCCACGTTTAAATCCTGCTGGGCCAGTTCCCCAAACAGACGGGCAGCAATGCCGGGGCGATCGGGGATCCGCAGCAGCGCCACCTTGGCCTGGTTGGTGTCAAACTCCACCGCATCGACGGGGTGGGCCAGTTCCAAACCCTCCAGCGATCGCGGCATCGGCAAGGGGGCCGACACCCGCGTGCCGGGGTCATCGCTCCAGCTAGAGCGCACCACCAGGGGCACCCCGTAGTTGCGGGCAATTTCCACCGCCCTGGGGTGGAGTACCTTAGCCCCCAAGCTGGCCAATTCCAGCATTTCGTCGCAGGTGATGTCCGCCATTAACTGGGCCTCTGGCACCAGGCGGGGATCGGTGGTCAAAATGCCGGGTACATCGGTGTAAATCTCACATTGGCTGGCTTGCAGGGCCGCCGCCAAGGCCACGGCGGAGGTATCAGACCCCCCCCGCCCCAGGGTAGTGATTTCAAAATCGCTGCTCTGGCTAATGCCCTGAAAACCCGCCACCACCACCACCTTGCCGTCTTGCAGGTGACGCTGGAGCCGTTCCGTGCGGATGTCCAAAATGCGGGCGCGGGTGTGGGCCGATTCCGTCACGATGCCCACCTGAGCCCCAGTCAGGGAAATGGCGTCTTGGCCCAGTTCTTGCAGGGCCATGGACAGCAGGGCGATGGACACCTGTTCCCCAGTGGACAGCAGCATGTCCATTTCCCGGCGGCTGGGGCGGCTGGAAATTTCCGTGGCCAGCTTCACCAGGCCATCGGTGGTCTTGCCCATGGCCGACACCACCACCACCACCCGATGGCCCCCGGCAACGGTTTTTTGCACCCGTTGGGCCACGGTTTGAATCCGCTCGACGGACCCCACTGAGGTGCCGCCATATTTTTGGACAATCAGGGCCATGGTGATCGTTCCCCCGCGATCGCTGCTGAATATAAGCCGCCATTATACGGCGGGCCGTTGGGCAACGGGATAGCCAGGGATGCTGATCTATCCTAAGGGTGAACCCAGCCATTCCCCCTTGGGGAAGTACCCTGGGCACCGATGCTAGCGATAGGGTAAACCCGATGGTTTCTGTAGCTTCCCCAGCCCCTGATAGTCCCATTTACCAAGGGCAGTTTGGCCCCTTCACCATTACCGAGGCCGATCGCCGGGAGGTGCGGATCTACCGGGGCGGGCTGGCGATCTCGGCGGTGAGTTTTGCCCTGGCCACGGCGGCGGTGCTGTGGCCCCAACGGCCCGACTGGGTGCTGGTGGCCGTCAGCGGTTGCTACAGCCTGTTTTGGGTGGCCCTGGGGGTGAGCTTGGCCACCATTCACATTTACCTAAAACCACTGCACCGCGCCCTCCAGGGGTTTTGGCTGGTGGGGGGAATCGCCTCCTTGGCGATCGCCCACAATGACGCCGCCCCCTTTGTGCAAACCGTGTATCAGCAGCCCTGGACCCTGTGGGGGGTGGGCTTCACCTTCGCAGCCCTGACCGGCATTTATTTCAAAGAAGCCTTTTGCTTTAACCGTTTGGAAACGAAGGTACTGACCCCTCTGGTCCCCCTACTGCTGTTGGGGCACATGACGGGGCTCTGGCCCTTAGGGTGGGAAAAAGGGTTGCTGGGGTTGTGGGCGATCGGTTTTCTAGTGTTTGCCCTGCGGAAGGTGATTCAACCCATCCCCCCCGACATCGGCGACAAAAGCGTGTTCACCTACCTGGCCAGCCAGCGGCAAGCCCCGGTGGGGTCTGCGGAGTAAGGGTGCATCTTGTGGGTTGAGGGAGACGTTTCACGTGGGCATTGCCTGTCGCAGGACTGACGACTTTCCTCAGCCAGCATAGTTAACCTCAGTTCGGGATAAGTCGATGGAGGGGATGCTGTGAAGCTCCACCCCAGAGAGTCAGTAGGGGCGCAGGGGTCTGCGCCCTCAAAATGTATCGGGCAACCGGATATCTGAGTCCAATGTCGGGCGGGAATTCCACAAATTGCAGGGCGCAAACCCATAGCCCAAGGGGCATGGCTTCGCTAGTGCGCCCCTACAGGAACGGGAATGCCGCTTAACCCGAACTCAGGTTAAATAAACTTGCTATGGGTCATGTCGAGGGAAGCGGAGCGACATCGAGACATCTCGGCCTATAGCAATAGGTTGAGATTCCTTCCGCTGGTCGGAATGCCATCTCATAGATAGTTTTGGCCCCCTGCTTACCACATGGATAAGCGGCAACCCAAGGGGCGGTGGCGGTGGCGGCGCGTCTGTTCAGGATGGGCGCTCTCGGGAGGAGGCGTTGCCCTTATCCACATACAGGGCCTGATCAGCACGGGCCAGGGCTTGTTCGAGGGATTCTTGCCGATGCACAGCAACCATGCCAATGCTGGTTGAGACCGCAATCCGTTGGTCACTGTCCCGATGGTTGAGGGTAAAGCTGCCGCAGTGGGCCTGGATCTCCTGGCGAACTTGCTCAAGGCTGGCGTGAGGACCTGTGGTCAGAAAGGCGAACTCATCACCGCCCAAACGCCCCACCAACCCCGCTCCCACAATGGCCTGCAAGCGGTTGGCGATCGCACACAGGGCCTCATCACCAACCTGGTGACCGAACTGATCGTTAAGGGCCTTAAAACGGTCTAAATCCACCATCCCGACGAGTCCACCCTCGGTATGGGGCCAGTTGTTGAGACGGGTATTGGCTTCGGTGAAGAAACCGCGCCGATTGGCAACCCCCGTCAGTGGGTCGGTGGTGGACAGCCTGAGGACGGCCAGATAGGCCTGATCGAGGCGAACCAACAGGCTGACGATCAGCCAAGCACTGGTGGGGGCCACGCATAGGGGCACTGCGACGGCGATCGCCAAAGAGATCACCAGGGCAGTTTGCTCCGAATATTCCAGGGACAACTGGGGAACGACTAGAACAAGGGTCGCCAGAACCGACAGAACGATGGAAATAGCCGTGATCAGAAGAACGACCCCCTGCCCGCTGATCTGGCGATAGAGCCTCATGAGTAGCCGTTCCAGGGGATTGAGGTTGATGTGAGGGTCATCTGCCATCACGGACCCGTCCATAACACCAACATGGGAAAGGCGTGGATATCCACGCCCTTTGTCCATTCACGGCTGTTGCCCCACGATCCCCCGTCCCCAGCCGCCCTACATGTTGGCGCGGGCATCCTTGACGGCGGCATAGAAGAAAATGACCACGAGGGGGATGCTGAGGGCCAACACTGCGCCCGTGGGGCCAACCCCCAGATCTGGCTGCCCTGATGAGAGTTCAAACACAGAGCCCACTGCCGCGATCGCCGCTACACAGGAACCCAGCAAAAATAAACCACTTTTTGGTGTCCACACAGAATCTTAGTCCTCCACCCAGAGCCTTATTGCAGGGTAACCCAGTGATTTTCAAGGCATTTCCCCCGGTGCTGCCCCCGCCCAGAGACTATACCAAACCCCATTGGCTAGGCGCATCTCCAGCGGTGGCGGCCCGCCCCATCCCTGGGAAAGCGAAAAGCGAAAGCGGTGGAAACACTATCGAGCGCAGCCCCCTGCGCCCCTACATCTGCCTAATCCCCTTGGTGGGAGTCACCGCTTCCTAGTCCAGCGCGGCGTAAGTTTGCCAACCGTTTCCTTGGGTGGGGGAGCTGGGGAGCAT
>JAQCHG010000342.1 GCA_027619675.1 Cyanobacteriota bacterium | reverse complement strand
CCATCCGCAACTCCATCCCCCCTCTCCCCGCCGAGAATCCGCAATCCAAAATCCGCAATCCAAAATCTCCCATTTCCCCATGCACTTACCCACCGACACCGCCATCGGCCTCAACCTGCTCCACGCCAACCAAGACGGTGCCGACCATAACCGCGCCCACTTCGATCGCTGGGGCATCACCTGCTTCAACGTCATGAGTAGCCCCGGTGCGGGTAAAACCGCCCTGCTAGAAAAAACCCTGGCTGCCCTCACCCCCGACCTCAACATCGCCGTGATTGAAGGGGACATGACCACCGAACTGGATGCAGATCGCCTGCGCCAGTATGGCGTCCCCGTGATCGCCATCAACACCGGACGCGCCTGCCACTTGGATGCCCGCATGGTAGCCGGGGGCATCCACACCCTAGAGCGGCACCACAACCCCCAAGCCCTAGACCTGGTGCTGGTGGAAAACGTCGGTAACCTGGTGTGCCCCGCCGAGTTTGAAGTGGGGGAACACGCCAAGATTGCCCTGCTGAGCATCACCGAAGGGGAAGACAAACCCCTGAAGTACCCCGTCATGTTCCGGGAGGCAGATGTGTTGCTGATTACAAAAACCGATCTCGCCCCCTATTTAGATGTGGACGTGGCCCAAATTGAAGCCAACGTGCGTCAAATCAACCCCCAGGTGACGGTGATCCCAGTCTCGGCCAAAACCGGGGCGGGGTTAACGACCTGGTTTGACTGGGTGAAGGTCCATACGGGCACCAGTGGACGGGTGCCCGCCATGCCCCAGGGGTGAGGGCCAACCCGAGTCCAGTGGGGCATCCCGCCCCCAGCCCAGATCCCCCGTTCCTGTTGTTGTTCCTAAGTTGACGCTCTATAAAAACCCATGAAACGCCGTACCTTAGTGCCCCTGCTGCTGGCCTTCTGTTGCAGCCTATTCATCACCATCGGCTGTGGGGGCGGTGAACCCACCGCCGATACCCCCAGTGATGCCCCCACAGAAACCTAGCGACCAGCCCATCGTCATGGGCTACAGCAGTTGGGCGGGGTGGTGGCCCTGGGCGATCGCCGAAGAAGAGGGGCTGTTTGAGAAAAACGGAGCCAATGTAGAACTGATCTGGTTCGACGGCTATTTGGAATCCATGCAGGCCCTCGCCTCTGGACAATTGGACGCCAACTGCCAGACCCTCAACGACACCATCTCCTTTGCGGGGGAAGCGGTGAATGGCGAAGTGGCCGTGGTGGTGAACGACAACTCCGCTGGCAACGACAAAGTGATCGTGGCGGCAGAGATCAACACCATTGAAGACATGGCGGGCAAAACCGTGGCCCTCGAAGAAGGGGTGGTAGGCGACTTTCTGCTCACCCTGGCCCTCGAAGATGCGGGCCTGTCTCGGGAGGATGTCACCATCGAGAACCTGGAAACCGGGGCCGCCGCCGCCGCCTTCTCCGCTGGGCAGGCGGATGCCTTCGCCGGGTGGGTACCCTTTTGGGAAATTGCCCTAGAGCGGGAGGGCAGCAAGGAACTCACCAGTTCCGCCGCCTTCCCCGGTGCCATCCCCGACCTACTGGTGGTGACCCAAACCCTGATCGACGAGAAGCCCGACCAAGTGCAAGCCCTGGTCAACACCTGGTTTGACATCCTGGCCTTTATGGATGAAAACCCCGATCGCGCCAATGAAATCATGGCCAAGCGGGCCAGCGTTGACAATGAAAACTTCGAGAAATACCTGGAAGGCACCCGCTTCTTCACCCTGGAAGACAACCTAGAAGCCTTCTCTGACGGGGATGCCATGGTGCACATGCCCTACGCCGCCGAAAGGATGGCGGAGTTCATGGTGGAGGTGGGCTTCATCCCCGAGGCTCCGGACCTGGATGCCGTGCTCGATGACCAATTTGTCCAGGCTTACGCTGAGGCGGGCTAGGGCAGCAGGGCGGGGATGGCACAGCCGTCCCCGTCCCCGTTTCAGGGCCATCCACCTGCCATCGCCATCCCGTGTTTGTCCTCATCCTCCATGGAGAGATCCCTCCCATGACTGTGACCACCCCCTCCCAAACCCGTAGCCTAGGGACTGCTCCCGCCCGCACCTTAAAACCAACGGTGTTTTGGGCGATCGCCGAAGCCATCCCCCGCCGCCTCAGTTGGACCCTGATGGTGTTGTCGGTGGTGGTGCCCCTGGTGCTGTGGGGGCTGTTGTCCAGCACCGGACTGGTGGATCCCCGCTTTCTCCCCACCCCGGCCATGGTGATCCAGGCCACGGTGACCCTGTGGCAAGAGGGGTACCTGGTGGGGGATGTGTTGGCCAGCTTTTTGCGGGTGTCGGTGGGCTTTTTGCTGGCGGGCATTGTGGCTGTTCCCATCGGCATTGCCATGGGGGCCTTTGCCAGCGTGCGATCCCTGCTGGAGCCGATCATCGGCATCGTCCGCTACATGCCCGCCCCCGCCTTCATTCCCCTGCTGATCATCTACCTGGGCCTGGGGGAAGAACCCAAGATCATGCTGATCTTCATCGGCACCGTGTTTTTCAACACCCTGATGATCATGGACGCGGTCAAGTTTGTGCCCAAGGAACTGATTGAAACCACCTACACCCTGGGGGGAACCCGCCCCCAGGTGCTGTTTCGGGTAATCACCCCCTACGTCATCCCCAACATCATTGATGCCTTTCGCATCAACATGGCCGCCTCCTGGAATCTGGTGATTGTGGCGGAACTGGTGGCGGCGGATGGGGGTTTGGGCAAGCGCATCCAAATTGCCCAAAAGTTTTTCCAAACCGACGACATTTTTGCCTGTCTGATCATCCTGGGGCTGATTGGGTTTGTGCTAGACCTCTCCCTACAAGCCTTGCTGCGGTTCACCTGTAAATGGGCGGTGGACTAATGCATTTGGAAGTGGCCAAGCTCCACAAACAGTTCAACACCCCCCAAGGCCCCCTGGTGGCCCTCAAGGACATCAATCTCCATGTGGAAACGGGGGAGTTTGTCTGCGCCGTGGGGGCCTCGGGGTCTGGTAAATCCACCCTGCTGCGCCTGATTGCAGGGTTAGAAACCCCCACCGCCGGGGAGATCACCGTGGATGGACAGCCGGTGGTGGGGCCGGGGGCCGATCGCGGCATGGTGTTTCAGAGCTACACCCTCTACCCCTGGATGACGGTGCAGGAAAATGTAGAATTTGGCCTCAAGCTCCAGGGCCTCGCCCCCAGGGAGCGGCGAGAACACGCCTCCCACTACCTGAGCGTGGTGGGGCTGACCCCATTTGCCCGCTCCCTGCCGAAGGAACTGTCGGGGGGGATGAAGCAGCGGGTGGCGATCGCCCGCGCCCTGGCCAACCACCCCAAAATTTTGCTGATGGATGAACCCTTTGGGGCCTTGGATGTGCAAACCAAGGAAACCATGCAGCAGTTTCTGCTGGGGCTGTGGCAGCGGCTGGGCATCAGCATTTTGATGATTACCCACGATGTGGGGGAAGCGGTGTTCTTGGCCCAGCGCATCTACGTCATGAGCGCCCGCCCCGGCACCATCCAGCGGGAAATGGTGATTACCCTGCCGGGCACCCCCGGCGACAGCGACGAACAACGCGCCCGCAGCGTCCGGCGCACGCCCCAGTTCTACCACTACTGCGAAGAAATCATGGATCTGCTGCGGGCTCACACCCCCGTGGATGCCTAGTTGAGCTTGGCGCGAATAACCCTACCGTCTGACTCCCTCCTAGCCCCGCTGGGGCGGCAAAGCC
>JAQCHG010000341.1 GCA_027619675.1 Cyanobacteriota bacterium | reverse complement strand
CGGCATGGTGATGGGTGGCATGGCGCTGGTGCGCCGTCGCCGTAAGGTCCAAGACTAGGGCTGCTCGGGGTAGCCGTATCCCGAATCATCGCGAGGGGCAGTTAGAGGGGTAACCTCTGACTGCCCCTTTTAGTAGCTCCTTGCGTCAGCCATTGCCATGGAAAGTAGTCCGGTTTTCAAGCAAATCATTCAGTTTTTTAGCTTGGATGTGCGATCGCTGGCCCTGTTTCGCATTGGCTTGGCAGGAGTTTTGATTGCTGACTTGGCCCTGCGATCTCGGGACTTGACCGCCCACTATAGCGACGGCGGTGTTTTGCCAGCGGGTAATCTCCTGAGTGAATTCCTCCATCCCTGGGAATGGTCGCTGCACTTTATCAATGGCCAGCCGCTGTTTCAGGCGTTGTTGTTTCTGGTGGCGGCGATCGTGGCGGTAGCCTTGGGGGTTGGTTAGCAAACCCGGCTGGCTACGATTTCTTCTTGGGCGTTGCTGGCGTCCCTCCATAACCGCAATTGGATGGTGCTGAATGCGGGGGATACAGAACTGCGGATGCTGCTGTTTTGGGCCATGTTTTTGCCCTTGGGGGCGGTGTATTCCGTAGATGCTGCCCTGGATCGTCAAGCCCCTGCCCGAGGGACCCGGTTTTGCTCAGCCGCCTCCATTGCCCTGATTTTGCAAGTGTGCTTTGTCTACTGGTTTGCGGCCCTACTCAAGGACAACCCGATTTGGTGGCAAGAAAACAGCGCCACCTACTACGCCCTCAGTCTGGATTACATGACCACCAACCTGGGCAAGTTTTTGCTCAACTTTCCGGCTCTGCTGGTGGTGGCGACATGGTTGACGGTGCGCATTGAGCTATGGGGGCCATTTTTGCTGTTCTCACCCTTTAAATCTGAGCATTGTCGCCTGGGGGCGGTGCTGCTGTTTTGCGGGCTGCACATAGGGTTTGCCTCGGGGCTCAACCTGTCGCTGTTTCCCTTTATCGCCGTCACCGCCTGGTTGGCGTTATTGCCCAGCTTGGCTTGGCAGGGGATAGGGCGATGGTTGGGGGCAGGGGACGGGGCAGGGCTGACGCTGTTGCATCCGGCGGGACGGGCAGAAGTGTTAAAAGGGCTGCACCTGCTGCGGACCTTTTTGGGGCTGCCCCAGGCCACCCTTGCGGTCTGGTCGCCGACGGTGGCGGCCACCCTACCCCCAGGGACGGGGTGGGCCGTCCAAACCCCCAACGGTGAAATTCATGGGGGGTTTGGGGCGATCGCCCTACTCGCTAGTCAGTCTCCGATCTTGAAACCCGTGCGCTTCCTGGGGGGCTGGTTGCCCTTGCGGGCGGGGGGCGATCGCCTATATGCCTGGTTGATTAACCATCGCCATGGGTTGCTGGGCTGGTTGCCCCCCCTGCGGTTTAAGACCCGCGATCGGCGGTTATCCCTTTCCCAAGAGAGCTTTGTCATCGTTGCCCTGCTGGTGGTGATCGGCTGGAATCTCCATTCCCTTTCCCCCAAGACCTTTCCGGTGCCCTCGGAGGTGCAAGCCTTTAGCCGCGCCTTTGGCCTGATTCAGTCGTGGAATATGTTTGCCCCTACCCCCAGCACCAACGACGGCTGGTATGTGATTCCAGGCACATTGGCCAATGGGGCAGCGGTAGATGTGTATCGCGACGGTGCCCCCGTTACCTGGGACCGCCCCGCCAATTTGGCCGCCACCTACGACGGCCAGCGCTGGCGCAAATACCTAGAGCGCATTCACCCCAAGGACTACGAAACCTATCGGCTCTACTATGGCCGCTACCTCTGCCGTGACTGGAACCAACGCCATCCGGAAGGAGAAGCCCTGGTGACCTTTGATATCTATTTCATGCTGGAGGCCACCCAGCCTGACTATCAGCCCCCCAAGCTCGAAAAGATTCACCTCTGGCAGCATGACTGCACAGCCCCGACAGCGGAGTAGGTGACCGCCCATCTCCCCATAGTCCTCCTGGCTCCCTTGCCCTCCACTTCCCCACCCCAGGAAACGGTTGGTGATTCGCGCCCAGCTTAATGCGATGCACCCCCAGGCGGGCGTTAGGGTTTCCAGAAAGGGGGCAAAACCGAGGTGGGGGCAATGGGCAGCAGGGGCGATCGCCGTTGGGGTAAGGGATAGGGGCAACGATGGCCCTGTTCTTGGGTAAGGAGTTGATGAACCTCTGCTGGGGTGAGGGGGGCGGCGAGAAAATAGCCCTGACCGTATTGGCAGGATAGGGCCTGGAGGGCCTGCAATTGCTCGAGGTGCTCAATACCCTCCGCCACCACCGCCATGCCCAGGGCCTGGGCCAGGGTTTGAATGGTGCGGACGATGTCGGCATCCTGGGAGTTCACAAGCATTCGATCCACAAAGGATCGATCAATTTTGATGGTGTTGATGGGCAGACGGTGCAGGTAAGCCAGGGATGAATAGCCCGTCCCAAAATCATCCAAACTAATCCGCAGACCGCCCCGCTGGCAGGCTTCCAGATGGGCGATCGCGGCCTCCATATCATGGAGCAGCACCCCCTCCGTCACTTCTAAAACCACAGAGACCTGCTCATGGAGCTGCGCTGCTTGGTACTGGTGCAGCAGATGGGTCATGCAGGCGGGCTGGCACAGTTGCAGCGCCGATAGATTAACCGCCACAAACAGGGGCAACTGTTGGGGGAAAGCCCGCTGCCATTGGCTCAACTGCATCAACACCTGGTCAAAGACCCAATTCCCCAGGGGCAAAATCAACCCGGTTTGCTCCGCTAGGGCAATAAACTCAACGGGGGAGATCCACCCCTGGCGGGGATGATGCCAGCGGGCAAGGGCCTCAAAGCCCACGAGTTGTCCGGTTTGCAGGGCCACAATGGGTTGATAGGCCACCTGCAAGTGGCCCTGGCGCAGGGCATGGCGTAGATCGGTTTCGAGTTGCGATCGAGCTTGGGCCTGGGCCTGCATGGGGGGGTGATACACCACCGCCCCGCCATAGCTCTGGTGCCGAGCCCGATAATTGGCCATTTCCGCTGCCCGCAGGCAAGCATCGGCTTCGACCCAGTCTAGGGTAGAGTCCGTTAACCCCACCGACCAAGACAGCAGGGGGCGGAGATGGCCGAGTTCCAGCGGTAGATCAAAGGCATGGTGCAGCCGGGGCAACTGGCAGGCTTGCACCGTCGCCAGGTCCATATTGCGGAACAAAATAGCAAACTCGTCATCTCGACCTACCCGCGCCAACATCGCCTGGTCCGGCAGGACCGTGCGTAGCCGCTGCCCCGCTAGGTGTAACAGTTGATGACTGATGGGATAACCGTAGCCGTAGCGAAAGTCCCGATACTGATCAAGCTCCAGAAAAGCCACCACATAGGGGCGTTTGGCCTCAATTTCCAGGGCGATGTCTTCTAGCAGGCGATTTTGGTTGGGCAGTCCCGTTTGCGGATCGTGGTAGGCCAGGTATTCAATTTGCCAAAGGGCCTGCCGCCGCTCTAGGCGGATCTGTGCTTCCCGCAGTTCCCGCTGAATGACGGGCACCAGCCGTTGCAGATTGTGTTTGAGCACATAATCATGGGCCCCTAGCCGCATGAGCTGCACGGCGGTGGTTTCTTGAATCGAGCCCGACACCACAATAAAGGGGATATCCAGCGATCGCGCCTGCACCAAGTTCAAAGCCTCAAATGCCCCAAACCCTGGCACCTCATAGTCGGCAATAATCAAATCCCAGAGAGTTTTGTCTAGGGCTTGTGCCATGGT
>JAQCHG010000340.1 GCA_027619675.1 Cyanobacteriota bacterium | reverse complement strand
AACCCCGCCCGTCACCACCACCATCAGCACCGCTGCCAGGGTGGCCAGGAGCGTAAACGCTTGATTTTCTACAGTTAAGTCCATTGCACCGCCTCCATCATCGGCCAGGCTGGCTGATTTAGAAGCCGTTGCGGCCCCAAACCACCATCGACAACGAGAAGGTGAACACCACCAACAAGGAAACCCAACCCAGCGTCAAAATATCCATGGAATGATGTGTTAAATCAGCTCTACAGTCAGCCTCCATCATACGGTAAAGGCTGATCAGATCCCCATGTAGGACGCGAGAAATGGATAGTACTTCCCCCTTTACCCCAGCAGAACGCCTCGCCTCCCTGCAAGCGGCGGGGGTGGGGGGACTATTGGCGGGGCTGACTGGGCTGGCCCTAGCCTTGGCCCACCAACCGGATCTACTAGCCCGCCTGATCACCGCTGGCCAGGTAGGGGGCTGGGACAGTTTAGCGCTGGTGTCCACGGCGATCGCCCTGGGGATTGCGGGCTGCTCCGGGGGGGTGTTTGCCCTCACCTATCGCTATGCCGTGCGCCAAGACACCAACCCCCAACTCAAAGCTGGGGTGGTGTTGGCCTTTGCCCTGGTGCGGGGGCTGGCCCAGGTGGATGCGGCCTCAGCGATCGCCCAGCACTATTGGCCCTTCCTCGTTGCTGTGGGGGACAGCCTGGTGCTGTTTGGCCTGACCGGGTTGGGGGTGGATTGGGGCCTGCGCCGGGGCTGGTTGCGATCCTTTGGGGCCTCGTGAGACGGGCAAGCCTACAGGGCCACGGGCTCAACCGCCTTTGGGCCGCGCAGGCGATCGCGATCCACCGCCGAGAACGTCCGGTTCACCGCCTGTGCCGACTGGCTAGCCGCCACCACCAACGCCGCCACATCGGCACGGGTAATGGTGCCCGCCACCAGGGGATCAGCGGAGAGCACCCCGTTCCCCGTAGACGGTTCCGACACTAAGCCACCGGGGCGAATGATGGTGTAGGCCAGACCGCTGTCCCGCAGCGCCTGTTCCGCCCGCTCTTTGGCCACCAGCGCCGCATTTAACGCATCCAACACCGAGGCGGGCAGGGCATCTCGGCTATCGCCACTGCCAATGGAAGACACCAGCACAAACCGACGGCAGGGCAGGGATTGGGCCGCAGCCATCAGGTGGCGATTGCCCTGGTCGTCAGATCGAGGCTGGCTGCCGTCTTGACCCGTGCCGCCAAGGGTGCTGATTACCGTGAAGGGGGCCGGGCCAAAGCCTGCCATGGCGGCGGCCACATCGCTGGCCACCAGGGCATCGGCCACCACAGGACGCACCCCCAGATCCTTGAGGGGGGTCGGGTCGGTGCCGGGTCTCACCAACGCCGTGACGGTGTGGCCCGCTTGCTTGAGAATGCGGGCGATTTCCCACCCCACCCCACGGGTGCCCCCCGCCAGGAAGATATTCAGGGCGATAGGGGATGGGGGGGCGATCGCCCCTGGATTAGTGGTCATGTTGCAGATCTCCAACTCTCCTCAAATGGTGACAATTTCCGCCAGCGACGGTTATCCACCCCCAGCATGGTGTCCTGCAACTCGGTAGAATCTAAGGCAGCAGCATGATGAAATAGCACATCGATGATTCCAACCGTCATTGAGCAGTCGGGCCGTGGTGAGCGCGCCTTCGATATTTACTCTCGCCTGTTGCGGGAGCGCATCGTTTTCCTCGGTCAAGAAGTCACAGCGGACTCGGCCAATCTGATCGTGGCGCAGATGCTGTTTCTAGAAGCAGAGGATCCAGAAAAGGACATTTACCTCTACATCAACTCCCCAGGCGGGTCGGTAACGGCGGGGCTGGGGATCTTCGACACCATTAACCACATCCGTCCCGATGTCTGCACCATTTGCGTCGGCCTGGCGGCCAGCATGGGGGCCTTTTTGCTCGCGGCGGGCAAAAAGGGCAAACGCATGAGCCTGCCCAACTCTAGAATCATGATTCACCAACCCCTAGGCGGTGCCCAGGGGCAGGCAACGGACATTGAAATTCAGGCCAAGGAAATCCTCTACCTGAAGGACACCTTGAATAAGGCTCTGGCAGAGAACACGGGCCAACCCCTGGAGAAAATCACCACGGACACCGAACGGGACTTTTTCATGTCCCCCCATGAAGCCATGGACTATGGCCTGATTGACCAAGTCATCGATCGCCACTCCGTCGGCAGCCGCCCCACCCCCGTCAACTAACGGGGATGCCTTAGGCCCCATGCACAATCGTTTTTGGGGTCAGAAAGGCATCCAGGGTAATGCGCCCCCGAAAGATCCCCCGCTGGGCAGCCATCCCCAGGGCAATGCTGCTGGCAGTGGGGGGGGTCCGCATAAAGCGGGGGGATTGGTTGACGTAGAGGGTGGCGCTGTGGACCTCCCGAATGAATTGCCGACTCTCACCATAGCTGTGGGTGACAATGGCATCCCCATGGCCGCTGCTGTAGCGGTTGATCCAGGCGATCGCCGTCGTTATATCTGGCACCGGGCAAATCCACACCGTGCGCTGTAGAAAGGGCTGTCGCCACAGGTCAGGATCCAGCCGGGGTAGATCCTCTGGGGTCCATCGCTCCACCCGCAGATTGGCCTCCTGAAGCTGCCGTTGCAGTTCTGCGATCGCCGTGTCGGATACTTGGGCATCCACCAACACCTTTTCCACTGCATTGACGGGATCTGGCTGTCCCCGATGGCTATCTATCACCGCCGTCACCACCGTTTTGACATCCCCCGATGCCGCCCAATACAGATAACAGTTGCCCATGGCAGGCGCTAGGACGGGGCTTTGGGCTTCGCGGCACACCTGCTGGATCAAGCTGGGGCGGCCATAGGGAATGACCAAATCCAGGTCTGGGGTCTGCATCAACCACCGTCGGGCCGCCTCTCCATCGCGGGCAGAAATCACCTGAATCAAGTCATCCGAAGGGGCCGTTGCACTTAACACTTCCCGGAAAACTTCAGCAAGGGCCTGATTAGTCTGGCTCGCCTCATTTCCCCCTTTCAAAATCAAGGCATTGCCCGTACATAGGCACAGCCCCGCCGCAAAAATAGACAATTCCGGCAGGGCTTCATACACCAACGCCACGACCCCCAGGGATTCCCAACTGCCCTGGGTCATGGCCCCGCCACCGCTGGGCAAGGTGACACGGCGGTGGCCGCTGGGGGTGGCGACAATATCTAACCCCTGTAGTCGCTCTAAGGCGGTGGTGGCGTTGAGGAGGCGATCGGGGGGGAGCCTGAGCCAGTCAATCACCAGCTCGGGGACGGCCATTTCTAAGCTGGCTTCTAAATCCAGGGTATTGGCCTCTAGGATGTCGTCCTGGGCAGCTTTGAGGGTCTTGGCTAGTGCCCCCAAGATTTTTTGTCGGGTGGCGAAGGGCAGCGCCACTGCCGCCAGTCGCCCCCGGTCAATTGCCTGGGTTAAATCCGTTAGGGACTGTACAGAAATGGTTGTATCGTTGGGCATCAGCTAAATTACCGCAAAATGCCGATGGGCGGGTGAGTCCAGCAGGGCAATGTCATTAGCGACGATAGATGAGCCAAAACACCACCACAAATAGCAGCAGGACCGTGGCCACCGTCAGCAACCGCATGATCACGGCGAAGGTGAAGGCCGTTTGGGTCATGGCCAGCAAAATGACAAAGCACCCGACACAGAGCATCATCAACGTGACGGGAACATATTGACCGCTGAGTACCGAGCGTTCTAAGCGCCCCTGTTGCCC
>JAQCHG010000339.1 GCA_027619675.1 Cyanobacteriota bacterium | reverse complement strand
TGCCGAACCCGTTAGGCGATCTTTGCGAAAGCAATTCCCACCCAGACCGTTGGGTCTCGTCCCTCGACGCCAACCTACGGCGGTATATTCATTCCAAAAATCTCCTTAGCGCCCCTATGGGAAAGCCCTATATCCCTCCACATGAGAGATATAGGGCTTTGGTTTTAGCTTCTGGTATGGATTTAGGGACTGGGGTGAAGGGGGGAGACCAGAAACGCTGCCATGTTGCAGCGTTAGGGTCGGTCACCAGCTATTCAGGGGCATCGGGGGGCGGAACTGCGCCCTGGGTGCAGGTTAGAGATTGGGTTCGGGGGGCATCTCTGCAACTGGGTCAAAAATCACCACAAATGTGGCTCCAGGGGTGAGGCGGCGCAGGGTGGTGGCGCGGGCATCGGCCTCTTGGTGACGACGAAACCGATCAACCACAACCCGCTGCATCTTGGGCAACTGTCGCACGATGCACCAAGGGCTCAGGCGATTTTGATAAGTCATTAAGCAAAGCTCATAAAGGGAACAGGAGACCGTAGCGGGCTCCGGCAATCAAGCCAGGCCGTCGTGTGCCGAGGCAACGTAGCGCGAAAGGACGGCAAACTCGATACTCCTCCCGTCCCTTCGACCTTAGCAATCGATTCTGGATTTGGAGGTTAAGTTCTGTGATGGCCACCGGTCCCTACAGCATACGTTAAAACCGGATGACCCCAACCGCCGCCCCCGTGCTGGCCCATTCGGTGGACGCTGGGATGCGGGGAGACCGTAGGCGAGAACCCTTGTCCAGTCGGGGCTTTGCCAGGGCTGGGTGCTGTTGCTGGTGGGGGGGCAATCCCGCGATCGCCCCCCATGCCGCCTTGGTCTTGGCCCGACCCTGATGGCCCCTACCGCGATCGCTCCCGCCCCGATCGGCCCCCGCTCCATCGCTCCCCCCGCAGCGGAGTTGGGGGGAGGCACTAAAATGACGGTGTTCTTCTGTTTTTAGGCAACCTAGTGCGCGATCTGGCCCAACTGTTTCCCTTCACCCTTGATGACTTTCAACTGGATGCCGTCCGCGCCCTGGATGCTGGAAAGTCAGTCGTGGTCTGTGCCCCCACCGGATCGGGCAAGACCTTAATTGGGGAATACGCCATTTATCGCGCCTTGGATGCGGGCAAGCGGGTCTTTTACACCACCCCCCTCAAGGCCCTGTCAAACCAGAAGCTACGGGACTTTCGCGACCAGTTCGGGGCCGATCAGGTGGGCTTGCTGACGGGGGATACCGCCATCAATCGGGACGCGCCCGTGGTGGTGATGACCACCGAAATCTTTCGCAACATGCTCTACGGCACCCGCATCGGCGAGGTGGGCACCTCGTTACAGGATGTGCAGGCGGTGGTGCTGGACGAATGCCACTACATGAACGATCGCCAGCGGGGTACCGTCTGGGAAGAATCCATCATCTACTGTCCGCCGGAGATTCAACTGCTGGCCCTGTCCGCCACGGTGGAAAACAGCGACCAACTGACGGACTGGCTGTGCCAGGTGCATGGGCCAACGGAGCTGATCTATTCCACCTTTCGTCCGGTGCCGTTGGATTTTCACTACTGCAACGGCAAGGGGCCAGGGCTGGGGCCACTGCTGGATGATCAGCAAAAGGGATTACATCCGGTTTTAAAGCAAAAGCAGCGGCGCAAGTCAGAACAAAAGGGGCGGCGGGGCAAGCGGGATGGGGTCAGCATCTCCTTTGTGCTGTCCCAACTGAAGCAGCGGGATATGCTGCCCGCCATTTATTTCATCTTTAGTCGTCGGGGGTGCGATCGCGCCGTGGCGGAGGTCAGCAACCTGTCCCTGGTGAGCGAGGCGGAGGCGGCCCGGTTAAAGGAGGCGATCGACACCTTTTTGGCCTGGAGCCCCGAAGCGGCCCGAGCAGGGCAGGTGGAACCCCTCTACCGGGGCATCGCCGCCCACCACGCGGGCATCCTTCCCGCCTGGAAGGGCCTGGTGGAGGAACTGTTTCAGCAGGGGCTGATCAAGGTGGTGTTTGCCACGGAAACCCTGGCGGCGGGGATCAACATGCCCGCCCGCACCACGGTGATTTCCAGCCTGTCGAAACGGACGGATTCGGGCCATCGCCTGCTGATGGCGTCGGAATTTTTGCAGATGTCAGGGCGGGCGGGCCGCCGGGGCATGGACGATCGCGGCCATGTGGTGACGGTGGAGACCCCCTTTGAAGGGGCGAAGGAAGCGGCCTACCTGGCCACGGTGGGGCCGGACCCGTTGGTGAGCCAGTTCACCCCCAGCTACGGCATGGTGCTGAACCTACTGCAAACCCACAGTTTGCAAGAGGCCCGCACCCTGATCGAGCGCAGCTTTGGCCAATACCTGGCCAACCTACACTTGGCCCCCCAGCAGGCGGCGGTTCAAACCCTCAAAGCCCAGGTGGAGCATCAGCGATCGCAACTGGCGGACTTTGACGAGGCGGTGCTGGCGGACTACGAAAAGCTGAAGGAGCGCCTGCGGGAGGAGAAGCGCCTGCTAAAAACCCTACAGCAGCAGGCAGCGGAGGTGCTCTCGGGGGATATGGGGCCAGCCCTGGCCTTTGCCATTGCCGGAACGACCCTATCCCTCAAGGGTAAGCACGTCCCCGTCAGTGACCCCCTGCCAGCGGTGTTGGTGGCCAAGGTGCCGGGGTCAGGTCAATTCCCCTACCTGATCTGCCTGACCCAAGACAACCACTGGTACGTGGTGACGGTGGCGGATGTGGTGGGCCTCCATGCCGAATATCCCCGCCTGACGGTGGTGGATGACCTGGTGCCTCCGGCGGACCTGCCCCCCAAGCCAGGGCAGCACCGCAAGGGAGATGACGGAACGGCGGCGATCGCCCTCAAGATTCCCCAGCCGCCCCCCCTGGAGGCGGTAGCACCAGAGGTCAAAGACCAACTGGATCGAGTCCAGTGGGTAGAAGACCAGCTCAACACCCACCCGGTGCTGGAATGGGGCAATCCCAAAAACCTGATGAAGCAGTGGCGGCGCTGGCAGCGTTTAGAAGAGGAACTGCGCGATCGCGTCCATAGCCTCTCCCAACTCAGCGATCGCTACTGGCAGGAGTTTGCCAGCATCATGGCGGTGTTGACCCACTTCGGTGCCTTGAAGGGCGATCGACCCACCAACCTGGGGGAAATTGCCGCCGCCATTCGGGGCGACAACGAACTGTGGCTGGGGTTGGCCCTGGCCTCTGGGGAGCTAGACCACTTGAGCGCCCCCCAACTGGCCTCCGCCTGCACCGCCCTGACGGTGGAATCTAACCGCCCCGACACCTGGACCGCCTACGAGCCCTCCCCGACGGTGGAGTCGGCCCTGGAAGGGCTGCGGGATCTGCGGCGGGAACTGTTTCAACAGCAGCGGCGGCAGCAGGTCGCCGTACCCGTGTGGATGGAATACGACCTGATTGGCCTGGTGGAAGCCTGGGCCGACATGGGGGAACGCCGTCTGCTGGCGGCCCAGGGCTTTGGCTCCGCCCCGGAGGACGAAGGGGGCGACTGGACGGAGTTGTGCAACAACACCAGCCTGGATGAGGGGGACATTGTGCGGGTGCTGCGCCGCACCCTGGATTTTCTTTCCCAAATTCCCCATGTGCCCCACATCTCTGACGCCCTGCGGGACACCGCCCGCCGCACCGTTGCCGCCATGAACCGCTTCCCTGTCAACGAGTCCATTTCCTAGTTGAGCTTGGCGCGAATAACCCTACCGTCTGACTCCCTCCTAGCCCC
>JAQCHG010000338.1 GCA_027619675.1 Cyanobacteriota bacterium | reverse complement strand
CCCGACTGCCCCCGTCTATCCCTGGGAGATGGGCCAGCTTCAGCAGTCCCCGCCCCTCACTCGGCGGGCAGTGCCGCACAGCAGTAACGGTTACGGCCCGCCGCTTTCGCCTGGTAAAGGGCCTGGTCGGCCTGGTCAATGAGCGCCTGGGGGCTGGTGCGGCCCGTGGGCACCCGAGCCACCAAACCAAAGCTGAGGGTGACCCACTGAGAGGAGGGATGGGCGCTGTGCTGCAAATGGAGGGCCGCGATCGCCCGTTGGATCTGTTGGACAACGGCGATCGCGCCGGACAGGTTGGTATGGGGCAGGATGATGGCAAACTCCTCACCGCCATAGCGGGCAAGGACATCGGTGGGCCGTTTGAGGCATTGCTGCAATGCCTGGGCCACCGCCATCAGGCAGGTATCCCCAGCCGGATGCCCATAGGTGTCGTTGTACTGCTTGAAATAGTCAATGTCGCAGAGAATCAGCGCCAGGGGATGCTGGGTTTGGCGGGCCTGGTGGAGGGTCCGCAGCAGATTTTGGTCAAAATATCGGCGATTGTGTACCTGGGTGAGGGCATCGGTATTCGAGATCTGCTCTAGCTCTTGGTTAGCGGCCTGGAGTTGCTGGTGGAGTTCAGCATGTTGAATGGCCAAGGCCAACTGATGGGCCAACTGTTGCAGCAGACGGCTCTCACTCTCTTGCCATTGCCGAGGACCTTGGCAATGGTGGGCAATTAATAACCCCCACAGGTGATCGTCCTGAACAATGGGCACCACCAACTTGGCCCGCACCTGCATCCAGGCCAGCAGGCCCAGGTGACAGGCAGAAAAGCCCACGGCGTAAACGTCATTGACCACATTCACATGGTTATCGTGGTAGCCCTTACCCTGGGTTCTGACAAAACAAGAATCGGTAATGGTTTGGCTCAACAACGGCATCCATTCCGGCCCCACGGACTCGGTCATCACCACGCCCGACCAGTCTGGATTGAGGCGATACACCAGAACGCGATCGGTGTCTAAAAACTGCCGCACATCATCCACCGTGGTTTGCAGAATAGTTTCCAGATCTAGGCTGGCCATAATCCGATGATCGATGAGGGTGATCATCCGTTCCTGCTGCATCTCCCGTTCCAGCAGAGCCTCCATATGTTTGCGGGGAGTAATGTCTTGGATGTAGCCATGCCACAAAACACTACCATCGGCGAGTTTTTCGGGCATGGCATGACCCTCTAGCCATCGCAGCCCTCGTTCTGGCAAACAAACGCGATATTCGTCTTGCCAAATTTCGAGGGTATTGAAGGACTTTAAAATACCCTCAACCACGAGATCGCGATCGTCAGAATGCAGCCGATCTAAAACGGGCTGGGCATTGGTTTTCACCTGTTCTGGCGTCACTTCATAGATGTGGCGAATGGCTTCACTGGCGTAGGGAAAACAGGATTGCCCACTCGGATGCAGCCGATACTGATAAATCACGCCGGGGATCTGTTCTGAGATTTTCCGCAGTTTGTCATCCCGTTCCCGCAGGAGTTGCTCTAGACATTTCTGAGGGGTGATATCCACGTGGGTACCCACCATCCGCAGGGGGTTGCCATCTGGCTGCCAAGTGACGACTTTGCCCCGGTCTAAAATCCAATGCCAACTCCCATCCTTAGCCCGCATCCGATGCTCACTTCTGTAGGCGGTGGTGTGTCCGGCTAAATGCTGTTGAAGGGCTTCATTGACGTATTCCAGATCGTCAGGATGTACCCGACTAGACCATTCCGTGAGGGTGTCACCAATTTCCTGTTCGCTGTACCCCAACATGGTCTTCCATTCATGGGAGAAAAAGACCCTGTTGCTGGCAACATTCCAATCCCAGACGCCATCCGCAGCGGCCTCTAAAGCCGTTTGCCAGCGGGTTTCCCGCTGATGGCTTTGGGACAAGGCTTGCTGCATCTGGCAGTTGCTCAGGCCTAGCCAAAGATGGATGCCGAGGTGCTTGAGGACCTGGTGGTGTAGGGGTTGCCAAGCACGGGGCTGGTACTCGTGGAGGATCAACAGCCCCCACAGGTGGTCTGCCTGGGTGGCGATCGCGGGCACAACGATGGGGGCAACCAGATTGGCCTTGACCTGCAACTGGGCCAATAGCTTAAGGTGGCAGGGTTCTAGGGAACTGTGGTCAATGTCATCAATGGCGTGGGTGCGCCCTTGGCGATAGGGCTCCATCCACCTAGCCTCTAGGCACGGATCCCCAATCAGATGGCCCACCATGGCCGGGGTGCCAGAGCTGGTGGACTCGGCCAAAACCACCCCGTCACTCCCTGGCAAAATTTGATAGACCAGGGCGCGATCGCTCTCAAAAATCTCTCTAGCCGCCCTCGCTCCAGCCTCCAGCAGTGCCTCCACCGTTTGGATCTGGTGCAGCTCTAGGGCCAATGCACCAAGCCGACTGAGGATATCTTCGCTTTGGGACGATGCCAGATCACGGGGAGAAGCGGGCATGGGTTCACTCCAACCAGCCTAAAACAGATAGATGCTATCCCTATATAGAATCTATCACTCTAAGCTTTTGAGCCCCCAAAAACACAGGAACTTCACCCCAACATAACAACCGCTTTTCGCTTCTCTTTGCCGCTATCGACCTTAAGGCTGTCGATTTCCAAACTCCATACAGTCAACTAATTGGCTGTGCTCAATACCATAGACTTCTTGGGTGAGTTGTGGTTTTTAGTAAAGAGTGTCCGATCTGCCAATTACAAATCCGCCAAACCATGCTTCTAAAATACTCAAACCGCCATTATCATAAATCCATTTGCCATCTTTTTTGACTATCACGAACCTTTTATATCGTAGTTTCGATCATCACAGCTTCAGTCGCCAATGCTCAAGGGCGATCGCCAGGAAGAATTCGAGCGCTGCTTCTCTATTCACGGTCGGATCAGGCCAGTTCTTGCGATCGCAGTAGGCTTGCAGGTGGGAAATCAAATTTTGCGAGTCAATTCTTTCCTGTGTCTCCCGTCGTAAGAAGTTCCATAGAAATATATGTATCCAGATTATTTCTGAGGTCCGTTTGCCATTAATAGAGGTTCCAGCATGAATGGCTCCGGCCAGGAAATCATGGTCTTCTGCGGAATGAGATTCCGTGATAAAAACATTTGGAATTAGGCAACGGCTCAAGGTTGATTGCCCTTTCCTGGATTTAACAGGTAAGCGCAACATCAGCCTTGGCCAAAGCACATCGCTATTTTTATGAATAGAGGGGTGAAAAAGAATGCCGCCCAAGAAGTTGGTTTTCCCTAAGCCATAAAGATAGGATGAGTTGTCATATTTGACTTCTTTTATTCGTGGATCTAGCTGCAAGAGTCGTGCCCTCACATCGAGGCATTCTTGGGGATTGATTTTTGTGGACTTAGCCAGTCGATTTAAGAATGTCCTCGGTGGCGGCGGCACATCTATTTCACCATCGCCGAGATCGTTGCCAGAAATTATACCAATGCTGATTGATCGAATACGACTTTGATCTTTCCAGCTCATTAAATGGAATGTCAGATCCTGGTTTTCATCAACCCGAATTTGAAATGTCAATAATTGAAAATCGAGTTGGTGATACAGGACATCGATCGCGTTGTCTTCGTGTAGCTGGGGCGACAGGGCCATCAGCATGATGGGTTGGTGATAGTCCACGCGATCGCTAAAGGGTTTGACCTGCTGTAGCTTGTGGTAGTAGCGGGTCAATTGCTGGACGACATAACGATCTTCAGCATTTTTGAGTTCAA
>JAQCHG010000337.1 GCA_027619675.1 Cyanobacteriota bacterium | reverse complement strand
CATTGGGGATGGGGATTCTGCCTCCAATCTCAGCATGTCCTTGGCTCGTCCCCCCAAGCCCAAGGGCTCTCAGTCCCCCAAGCCTGCTGCCACTCCCCGCTCCCATAAGCCCACCAAACGGGATGAGAATAGCGGGAGTAGTCGCCAGCAGCGTCGCGATCGCCGTAACCAAGAGGCTCAAAATGAACGGCCCGAGCTAATCACCCTAACCGGTGGGCTCTCCGTCCATGAACTGGCCAACTTGATTCGGGTGCCAGAAACTGAAATTATCAAATCTCTCTTTTTTAAGGGCATCGCCACCAACATCAACCAAACCCTGGACATTGAAACCGCCCAGATGGTGGCGGAAGAGTTTGAAATTGTGGTGGAAACCGCCGAGGCCGAGTCTGAGGCGAAGAAAACCACCGAAATGTTGGATGCCAACGATCTGGAAAACCTGGAGCGGCGTCCCCCTGTGGTCACCATCATGGGCCACGTTGACCACGGTAAAACCACCCTGCTGGACTTCATCCGCAAGGCCAAAGTAGCCCAGGGCGAGGCGGGCGGCATTACCCAGCATATTGGGGCCTACCACGTTGACCTAGAGCACAACGAAGAAGCTCAGCAAATCGTCTTCCTAGACACCCCTGGCCACGAAGCCTTTACCGCCATGCGGGCACGGGGGGCGCGGGTAACCGATATCGCCATCCTCGTGGTGGCCGCCGATGATGGTGTCCGTCCCCAGACGATTGAAGCCATTAGCCACGCTAAAGCGGCCCAAGTCCCCATCGTGGTGGCGGTGAACAAGACCGATAAAGAAACCGCCCAGCCCGATCGGGTCAAGCAAGAGCTGATGGAACATGGCCTGGTGCCCGAAGAATGGGGGGGCGACACCATCATGGTGCCCGTCAGCGCCATCACCGGGGATAACATTGACACCCTGTTAGAAATGCTGCTGCTGGTGGCGGAAGTGGAAGACCTCCACGCCAACCCCAATCGCGCCGCCAAAGGGACCGTCATCGAGGCCAACCTTGACAAGGCGCGCGGCCCCGTCGCCACTTTGCTGGTGCAAAACGGCACCCTGCGGGTGGGCGATTCCCTGGTGGTCGGCTCCGTCTTTGGTAAGGTGCGGGCCATGATTGACGATCGCGGCCATCGTGTGGATGCCGCTACCCCCTCCTTTGCCGTGGAGGTTTTGGGCCTCAGTGATGTCCCCGCCGCTGGGGATGAGTTTGATGTGTTCGCCGATGAGAAGTTGGCCCGCGCCACGGCAGATTCCCGCGCCGACAAGCAGCGGCAGTCGCGCCTCCAGCAGGCTATGGCCTCCCGCCGGGTGACCCTCAGCAGTCTGTCAGCCCAAGCCCAAGAAGGGGATCTGAAGGAACTGAACCTGATCCTCAAAGCAGACGTGCAGGGATCCGTGGAAGCCATTCTGGCCGCCCTGCAACAGTTGCCCCAGGGCGAAGTGCAAATTCGGGTGCTGTTGGCTGCCCCTGGTGAAATCAGTGAAACCGATGTGGATCTGGCTGCTGCTAGTGGAGCCGTGCTGGTGGGCTTTAACACCACCTTGGCCTCTGGTGCCCGTCAGGCTGCCGATCGCCAAGGCGTAGATGTCCGCGACTACGACATCATCTACAACCTGCTGGACGACATCCAGGGGGCCATGGAAGGTCTACTGGAGCCCGAGTTGGTAGAAGAGCCCTTGGGCCAAGTGGAAGTGCGGGCTGTATTCAGCGTCCGCAAAGGGTCTGTGGCAGGGTGCTACGTGCTCTCTGGCAAGGTGACCCGCAACTGTCGCATTCGTGTCACGCGTAAGGGGGATGCCGTTTTCGAAGGCAATCTAGATTCCCTCAAGCGCATGAAGGACGATGTCAAAGAGGTGGCCGCTGGGTTTGAATGCGGGATCGCCGTGGACAACTTTAACGGTTGGACCGAAGGGGATATCGTAGAAGCCTTCAAGCTGGTGACCCAACGACGTACCCTAATGCCAGCCTAGGGCGCGTCATCAATTACGGTTAAAAGCCTCGCTGGGGAACCATGGCCGCGCCCACTTTGGGGGTAAGGCTAGGGGCTGTAGCCGTTGTACAGCACAAGTCCCGCTATTCATTGACGACAGCCCCTAGGGCCATGGTCACTACCCGCCGCGATCCCTACCTTTGGTTACATCTATCTGGCCTAGCCACCGTGCCCATTTGGCTAGATGGATGCTTAGCGGGGTTAGCGGTGGGGGACCCCATCGCCCCTAGCACTGTTGAAATCGCCCTGCTGGCGATAGTTGGGATTGTGCCTGTGCTGGTTATGCAGTGGCGGCGACCCTTTTACCTGTTTAGCCTGCTGGTGGTGACCCTACAGCCTAAAGCGCTCATGGTGCCCCAGCGCCAACTGTTACAGCTACAGCGCCACTGGTTAAGTCGAGGGCTGTCCCTCGCGATCGCAGCGTTGCTAGGGTGGTTATTACTTGTGATCTATCAGTTGGCCCCCATCGCCAGTGAGGTCACTCCCTTTACCTCTTGGGGCCATGCCGGGGGCTGGTGTGTGGCCGCCGGGTGCTTCTGGGGGGCCAATCTTTTCCTACAGGTGTCCCTGAGCGCCCTGCGGCTATTGCTAGCTCGCCCTCGGGCGGTGGCGGGGTTGGAACCCTATCCCCTTGAAACCGTGCTGAAAGACTTCACGGTGGTGGGGTTGCGCCTAGGCCGCATTTTGCCCCCCAACCTCATGCCCATGCCCGCTGTGGCGGCGGCCCCAATGGGGGATGTGGCACCGCTCACCCAATCAGCGCCACCCCCGTCAGCAACGGCTGCGCCACCGGATGAGCTTACCCCTCAGCCATCAGTGGCCGACTTAGGATCTGAAAAAAATCTAGAGGCCGACAAGATGGATGGGCTTACGCCTGAGCCATCGGCGACTGACCTAGAGACCGACAGGACGCATGAGCTTTCCCTTCCGCCACTGGCGACTGACTTCGTTACCGAGAAAGACCTAGAGGCCGAAAAGACTGACGTGCAGGTATCCGGGGATAACCTCATGGAGGCCCATGCCGCCAAGGCGCATCACGTTTCTGAAGCAGCCCATGGGGATCAGAGCGTAACAGTAGATCTTGATCCGCAGGGGATGGCAGACTCAGCGCTGCCTTCCACAGCTATGCCCAGCGCTGCCCATGGGGAACAGCATCCCGCCGATACTTCTGAAACTGGTGTGCAGAGCGTTCACTCTTTGCTCGACGTGGTCGCCTTGGTGCCATCGGAATCCCCCCTAGGGATCTCTCCATCTGACCAGCCCAAATTCGACCAAAGGCCGATCGCGACTGACCCAAAACCTATGGCCGTGGCAGCCCCCTCAACTGCGGGCGATGAAACAGCACAGTCCCAGGAGTCTGCCCCAGCCACTGCTCCAGCGGGGGAGGGTGATCCCCACGGCGGCGAGTCCTTCCTTTAAGGGATTTTTCGGAATGAATATACCGCCGTAGGTTGGCGTCGAGGTACGAGACCCAACAGTCTGAGCGGGTAACTCCTTTCTCAGAGATCGCTTTAAGAACTTTGGCAGAATTGCACGACGGCTTGAAAGTGTTGTGGTTCACACAATGCAACAAAATTGCCTGCGCTATTCTGAAAGAGATTCTAGAAATTCTTGCCCAGACGAGGTGACTCAACCGCTTGCAGTTCCTGCCGAACTCACATATCAACCGCTGTAGCAGCGGGGGGGCTATGGGGAGCGACACGGGGCAGCGGTAGATCAGGTCATCCTCATTCGCTCTTGTTCTCTCAGGACGTAAGG
>JAQCHG010000336.1 GCA_027619675.1 Cyanobacteriota bacterium | reverse complement strand
CCACCCACCCCTTCCCGGTGGCGGCGGGTAACGGTTTTGCCAGGTTTAGAGGTACAGGTACGGGACGACTTTGTGCCCCCCAGTACCCCCCAAGAGCGAGAGAACCTGCTGCACCTGATCGCCCAAACCCTCAAATCCCTCTTTCAACCCCAATGATCTATCCACCCTAAAAGCCGAAAACCTTAAAAGTCGGGATACGCGCAAGCTAGTTAAGCAGCGTAAACCCCCACCCCCACAACGGTTTCATTGAATATTCCGTTGCCTGTTTCGTAGCATCGCCCCCAAACCCAATAGACCGCACTTCAATGGGGGTGATACCACCCCCTCCCGACTCCCTTGCATTCCCTTGAAGCGAGGAGTTGAAACCCTCGTTCGTCAATACAACCGTGTAAACCCCATCCAAACCTCCTATCCCCCTATCCCCCCCAGAGAATCCGCAATCCAAAATCCGCAATCCAAAATCCCCCTCTCTCCTTCCCATTCCCCAAAAGGTCTACCCCATGACTCAACCCACACTGTCCATCCTGCCCATGCACGGGGCGATCGCCGCCCAGCGCTCCCTCACCCTAGATGTCTTGGTCAAAATCACCCCGCCAGAGATCCCCGCCCAGTTAGATCGGCCCCCCCTGAACCTGGGGTTTGTGCTGGATCGCTCCGGCTCCATGGGCGGGGCCAAAATTGACTATGCCCGACAGGCGGTGATCTACGGTATCGAGCAACTGCTGCCCAGCGATCGCCTCAGCCTCACCCTGTTTGACACCCACGTCCATACGGAAATTCCCAGCACCCTGGCGATCGACAAACATCGCTTGATCGATCAAGTCCGCCGCATTCGCCCCGGCAGTTCCACCGCCCTCCACGGCGGCTGGGTCAATGGGGGTATGCAGGTGGGGCAATACCTCAACCCAGCCCACCTCAACCGGGTGATTGTGCTCTCCGATGGACTGGCCAATGTGGGGGAGACCAACCCCGACGCGATCGCCCAGGATGTCCATGGCCTCATGCAGCGGGGCATTACCACCACCACCTTGGGGGTGGGGGCCGACTACGACGATGCCCTGTTGGAAGCCATGGCCCGCAGTGGCGATGGCAACTTCTTCCACATCACCTCCCCCGAGCAGCTACCCAACATCTTTGAGACAGAATTGCAGGGCCTCGCCACCACCGTGGGCCATAGCCTCAGCCTCACCCTCAGCCCCCAGGGAACGGTCGTCCTCAGCGACGTGCTGAATGATTTGGCCCGCACCCCTGAAGGGAGCCTCAAGCTGCCGAACCTCACCCTGGGGGATCCCCTCTATGTGGCCCTGCGCCTGCAAATTCCAGCCCTAGACACCCGAACCGAGGTGTTGCAAGTACACCTGCAATGGCAGGCCCCCGATCAGTCAGCACCCCAACGACTCAGCGCCAGCCTGCACCTGCCCGTGGTCAGCCCCGAACAGATGAGCGACTTCCCCGCCCATCCTGAAGTGCAGGAACAGGTGGCCCTGCTGATGGCCGCCCGCGCCCGCCAAGAGGCGATTACCTTCGCTGACCAAGGGGATTTCGACGCCGCCTCTGGGGTGCTGCGCCGCTACGGGGCGCAGATGGCCGCTGCCGCCCCCGCCTCCGCCGCGATCGCGGAAGAAAGCGCCGCCCTCGCGGATCTCTCCGTCGCCTTTGAAACGGAAGGCCCCAGCACCCTGGCCCGCAAACGAGCCAAGGCGGAAGCGTACCACCTCAACCGCAGTCGCACCTCCCGCCATGGCCAAGGCCCCCGCAATCAAACCCCCTAATGCCGCACGGCGTAACTTCACCAACCGTTTCCTGGGGTGGGGGAGCGGAGGGGCAAGGGAGCGAAGGGGACTGGGACTGCCGCCGCCGTGTACTAGGTGAGTAAACCCCAACCCATCACAGTGGGGAGGACCGAATTCCCTTTTTCAACAGGATTGTTAACCTGAAATCAAAGGTTGATAGTTCTGCAAGGTCTCCCCATTGACTATCCCCAAATCGGAGCATCTGCCAAGGACATCAACCTTTGAGACTCCATCCTGTTCATCCCCTCCCTCAACCCCTTGAAAATTTCAAAAAGCTCAGGTTGAGGGCATCCAAAATGTGGATTGAGGGGGAGAAATCAGGATTAAGTCGGCACACATCGAGTTAAAAAAGGGGATTAATGATGGCACTGACACTTTGGGAACCGCTACGGGAGATGAACAGCCTCCAGCGGGAAATGGGCCGCTTGTTGGATGGTTTTGGCCTCAGCACCGACGGGTTGACCGGGGCCTTGACCCCCGGCAAATATATGCCCGCCGCTGAAATTAAAGAGTCCGATGATGCCATTGATTTGAAGGTGGAGTTGCCGGGGATGGGCCCCGAGGATATTGATCTACAGGTGTCCGCCGAAGCTGTCTCCATTAGTGGAGAACGCAAGTCGGAAACCACCTCAGAAAAAGACGGTGTTACCCATAGTGAATTCCACTACGGCAGCTTCCGTCGTGTGATTCCGCTCCCCAGTCGTATCAAAAACGATAGCGTTCATGCAGAATACACAGACGGCATTCTGCGGCTACACCTGCCCAAGGTGGCGGAAGAACGCAATCGAGTGGTGAAGGTTAATCTCAGCTAGACCGCTATGGGCTGCTACCTCTCCAATCTCTCCTGCGAGGGCAATCCTGTACGGATTGCCTTTTTTTTGCCCTACAGACACATCATGATCAGGCGGGTTGGGTCGAGGTAAATGGGCCAAGGGCAGGGGCGATCGCTGAGGCGCTCCCATTTTTCTCGATAGACCTCGGCTTGCAGGTGATAGTCGTGGGGCGAGTGGGGCTCACTGTGGAGCTTGATGTAGAGGGTGACTTTGTGTTGGGTTTCGGTGATCATCGCCAGCCAACCCGGAAAGGTATTGGGGGCATCCGGTGCCGACCCAAACTGCAAATGGTGGGCACGAATGCCCAGGTGCAAGAGATCCGGGGGAATCGGCTCGCTCACCTGCAATTGACAACCCCAATCTAAGGCGGTAACGGTGCCGTCGCCCCTGGGCCGCGCCCGTGAGAAATTTTTGCATTCCGTCACCCGCGCCACGGCATAGCTGGGGGGCCGGGTGAAGATGGCCTCTCGGGTGTCATGGGCGAGAATTTGCCCCTGGGCCAGCACCAGCAGGTTAGGGCAGAGACGGTAGGCTTCCTCCAGTTTGTGGGTGATGAACAGGGTGATGCCCGAGTAGCGCCCCAGCACCTCCACCAAACACTTCTCAATGTGGCTGCGGAGGTAGGTGTCCAGGGCAGACAGGGGTTCATCCAACAGCAAAATGTCCGGTTGGCTGGCTAGTGCCCTGGCCAAGGCCACCCGCTGCTGCTGCCCCCCCGAGAGCTGGGCTGGGTAGCGATCGCCCAGCCCCGACAGGTCCATTTGATCGAGATATGCCACCACCAGGGCCGCCCGCTGACGGGTAGGCACCATCGCCATGCCAAAGGCAATATTTTGAGCCACCGTCAGGTGGGGGAAGAGGGCGTAGGTTTGGAAAACCACACCGACCTTGCGATCGCGGCTGGGCAGATTCACCCCCGCTGCCCCATCAAACAGCACCCGCCCATTCAGCACAATGCGCCCTTGACTGGGGGTTTCTAACCCGGCAATGCAGCGCAGGGTAAGGGTTTTACCAGAACCCGACGCCCCCAACAGCCCCAGGGGGGTAGCCCCGGTCTGAAAGTTGACCTGGAGCCGAAAATCGGGCAGTTGGGTCTGAATGTGTACGGTTAACTGGGGCGCTGGCGACTGGGCCAGGGC
>JAQCHG010000335.1 GCA_027619675.1 Cyanobacteriota bacterium | reverse complement strand
ACCGTTCAAACAGGTGGGGCAGTTGGTCAGCCCGAATGCCGATGCCTGTATCCGCCACCGTCAGCACACAGTGGTCTCCTTCGGGGTGAAGGCTCACGGTAATAGTGCCGTCCGCTGGGGTGAACTTCACCGCATTGGACAGCAGGTTGTACAGCACCTTGTCGAACTTTTCTAAATCTAGATAAACCGGGGGACAGGGAGTGAGGTGGGTGACCAGGTGGATGCCCTTGCGCTCGCAGTAGGGCCGGAAGGCGGTGGCAATTTCATCCACAAATCGATCCATACCGCAGGGGCGGAAGGTGGGCTGCATCCGCCCCGCATCTAGCCGTTGCAGATCCAGCAGTTGGTTCACCAACCGCAGCAGGCGGCGGGCATTGCGGAGGGCCACCTGGGACTGGGCATAATCCAACCCTTGGCCTTGGCCCACCGCCGTCTCTAGGGGACCCAGGGTGAGGGTGAGGGGGGTGCGAAACTCGTGGGAAATGTTTTGAAAGAATTCTGTCTTCTGGCGGTCGAGGGCCAAAAGTTGGGCGGCTTGGTCGCGGGTGGTTTGGTAGAGGCGCGACTGCTGCACCGCGATCGCCGCCTGGGCCGCCACCACCTGGGCTAGGTCAATGTCATCGGGATGCCAGGTGCGGGGCTGACGGGTCTGCCGCAGGGAAATGGAGCCGATCACCTGACCCTCGGTGACCAAGGGCACCACCATGAGAGAACGGGCGGGCGATCGCAGGGCTTCCACCGCCGTCATCTCGGGATGTCGCCCCAGGTCATGCACCACCGCGGGTTGATGGGTGGTGAGAATTTCCTGCAAGACTGGGTTGCTGGCGATGGGCACGCGGGAACGGGGCAGTTCCGCCGCAGTCATGTCATCCTGGGCGCGATCGTAAATGCCCACACACTGCACGTACTGATCCGTTTCTGTCCACAGGGACAGCACACAGCCATCCACCTCTAGGGCCTGCCCCAGTTCGCGGGTGATGGCGGCAAAAATTCGCTCCGGCTCCAGGCTAGAGCGAATGGCCTGGGTCACGGAATTGATCAATTGCTCCCGGCGGGCCAGGGCCTGCATGTGTTCGTAGGTGCTGGCCTGGGCGAGGGCGAGGGCCGCTTGGTCCGCCACCGTCACCAACAGTTGGGTCTCGTGGTGCGCCCACTCACGGGGGTGATCGCATTGGTGCAGGGCCAGTACGGCGATCGGCCCCTGCTGCCCGGTGAGGGGAATCAACAAACTACTCTGGATGTCGATGGGCACTGCGCCGTTGGCCAGGGGGGTTTCCCCGTGGTCGGCGATCGTCACCTCTGACACCGGCCAGGCTAGGGCCTCGCGATGGGGGGCGATCGTCCCTCGATCAAGGTTCGGGGAGATGTACAAAAACGGCTCATGGCCCAACCCCGACCCCTCCCAGGGCCGCAACACGCAGAGATCACTGTGGATCAAGGCCCCCACCGTATCCACAATGGTCTGCATCATGGCCCGAGATCCCTGGGCATTGCGGATGGTGTTGGTAATGGCATTGAGCAGGCTTTCCTGGCGCAGCACCCGCTGTAGTTCCTCCGTGCGGGCCTTCAAGACCTGATGGGTTTCTAGGGCCTGCTTCACCACCGCCCGTAGATGTTCGTCCTCCCAAGGCTTGGTGACATATTTAAAAACCCGCCCTTCGTTGATGGCATCCACCAGATCTTCCACATCGGTGTAGCCCGTCAAAATAATGCGGATGATGTTGGGGTATTGGGTGGCGGTGCGGCTGAGAAACTCGGTCCCGCTCATGCCGGGCATCCGCTGGTCTGAAATGATGACGGCAATGTCCGGTTGGGCCTCTAGCAGCGCCAGGGCATCAAAGCCATTCTCGGCCCGCAGCACCTTAAACTGCCGGTAAAACGTGCGATACAGCAAATCGAGGTTGTCGGGCTCATCATCCACAACCAGCAATTTGGGTTTCCCGGCGGATTGGTTAGGGGAGGGAGACAACGGCATGCACAGGATTCATTACGAATAACTGACAGGGCTGAGAACCATGGGTGGCTGGGACGCTCCACCCCATGTAGACATCGGCAGGCGATCGCGCCCCTCGCCCTGCCAAATGTCGAGAGATGTCCCTTAGGCTTACGGGGTTGGAGGGGGCACATCCGGGGACTTCCCCCGCGCTACCCCACGGCTGGGGTCGGGGTACACTGCTATCTGAATTCAGGATCCTGGGGCGATGCCCCTGCCCCCCGATGGCCTGATCCATCGCTGCTGTTAAGACGGTGCATTGGTGGTTTCTTCTCCCTCCCTGAACCCTAGTCCCTACCGGGTGCGATCCGCCGCTCCCGAGGATCTGCATCAGTTGGCAGACATTTTGACCAGCAGTTTTTACCCCCCCACGGGTTGGCGACAATGGGCCTACCCCCTGCTGCGCCTCAGCATCTACGAAGACCTCAAACAGCGTCTGCGCACCGCCCCCAACCACTATGCCTGCTTGGCAGTGGTCAATGGTACCGCCCCTAAAGCATCCCATGATTGGTTGGTGGGCACCGTGGAAATGTCCTCTCGGCGCTATCCCTTTTGGATGAACCGCCGCTCTCGCCATGTGTACTTGGCGAACCTGGCGGTGCGCACCAGTGCCCGTCGTCAGGGGGTTGCCCGTCATTTGCTCACCGCCTGCGAGCAAACGGCCAGGAGTTGGGGATTTCGGGAACTGTATCTGCATGTCATGGAAGACAACGCTCGAGCCCAACGGGTGTATCAGCAAGCGGGCTTTCAGGTCTATCAGACAGAGGATACCCTGTTGTCTTTCATGGGCATCCAACCGCGCCGACTCCTCATGCGTAAGATCTTGCAAACCTAGGGAAATCCCTCGGTGCCCTGGCCCCACCCCCATGGCGATGCCCTGGCCTGACCACCGGACGGTTCTCTAGCGGGCTCCCTGCCCCTTGTCAGCAGCATCCCCTAACGAAGACCTGCCCCCGCAACTTTACAGAAACCTCACAAAAACTCCCGATAGACCTCAGAATTTTTACCCGGCCTTTACGGTTTTGGTCTGTAAAGTGTCTTGGCGGTTAGGGGATTCCCCTAGAATTAGAGCATGATAAATCCGTTGACTTCAGCGTTGCTCACCTAGTTTCCTAAAACTGTTCCTGAATTGAGACGATTTCGTCATGTTCATCCATCCAGATGGTCCCCTAGGGGAGCCGTCCGTAGGTTGTGAATGTCCTAGGGAAACCCAGTGTTAGCGTTGATCCAGTTCCTGAATGCTCTGAGATCGCTGGGGCTGTGGAGACGATCCGGGGGTGTTCTTCTTGCCCTAGCTGCATTTCTTGGGATCAGGCGGTACCCCCTATCCCGGCTGCAAAGGTGCGCCCCCCGGCGTGCTGACGGTGATCTGTTACTATGCTTCCGACCCAACCAGACCGCTTAGTCCAGTCACCCGTGAAGTCAGACTCGGGAGTCGAAGAAATTCTAGAGCGCATTACTAGCGGCCAACTATGGGTCGTTAATCCCCGCCGTCGGAATGGGCTGGTGATTTATCGTGAATTCCATGCCATGTTTGCTGGGCCAGGGGCGATCGTGGGGGGAAATTTTGATCAAGACTGCACTGGCATCATTCCCTTAGGAAAGCTCTCCCTCCTGCCATCGGATTCCCATGAGGAGCAGCAAAAGGCCCTGCGGATTCGGCTGCAATGGGTCAGGCTCACCCAGAACTTTACCGATCGCCCAGTGCCCATTGAACGCGCCCAGATGATTTTGGAGCAGTTCAAGATGTACTTTGACGACAAGATTGTGCG
>JAQCHG010000334.1 GCA_027619675.1 Cyanobacteriota bacterium | reverse complement strand
CCCGCGCCTGGGGATCCATCACCTCCGCCTCCCGAGGGGAGATGCCGAAGAAGGCCGCGTCAAACTGGTCGGCGTTGTTCACGATGCCCCGCACAGGCACATAGTTGGGGTCCTGGCGCAGGTCGGCGGGGATGCTGGGGTCCAACTGATCCAGGCTAAAGACGGTGTGGGACTCGACGCCATCGCAGAGGTTTTGCCAGAAGTCCTCTACAGAATCAGCGCCCGGAAAGCGGCCCGCCATGCCCACAATGGCGATGCCCTCTTGACTGGGGGCAGCAGCCACGGTGGGGGCAGCCAGCGCCGCCGATTCCCCCGCTGCCAAATACCCAGCCAAGGCGGCAACGGTGGGATGCTCGTACAGTTTGACCACCCGAAAATCAGGGCTGATGTGCTGCTGAATCCGCAGGGCTACCTGCATCCCCAGCAGGGAGGTACCGCCGATGTCAAAAAAGTTGTCCTGGGTACCGACAGTGGCCACCCCTAGCACCCCTGCCCAAATCGCCCCCAGGGTTTCCTCCAGTTCAGTTTGAGGGGGGGGACTAGGGACGCTGGCAGGGACCGGGGTTTCTGGGGGGATGGGCAGGGCGCGGCGATCGGCTTTGCCATTGGGGGTGAGGGGCATCTGGTCCAACACAACAATCGCCTCCGGCACCATATAGGCGGCGAGGCGATCGCGCAGGGCCGCCTTCAGCTCTGCCGGGTCCAGGGTTTCGGGACTATTCGCCGTCACATAGGCCACCAGACGCTTGCGGCCAGGAGTATCTTCCCGCAAAGCCACCAGGGCGGTTTGGACGCCGTCACTGGCCATCAGGGCCGCCTCAATTTCCCCCAGCTCGATGCGGAAGCCCCGCAGCTTGACTTGGTTGTCCTGGCGACCGATGAATTCAATCGCCCCATCGGGCCGCTGCTGCACCACATCCCCGGTGCGATATAGCCGTGCCTGGGGATCGGCGGTGAAGGGATTGGGAATGAAGCGATCGGCGGTCTTCTCCGGCAAGTTCAAATAGCCCTGGGCGAGGCCATCGCCGCCGATGTAGAGTTCCCCCGGCTGCCCCGGGGCGACGGGCTGCTGCTGCGCGTCCAGGATGTACACCTGGGTGCGGTTGATGGGGTAACCAATGGGGATGTTGGTGCAGTCCGCAGGCAGGGGCCGAGGAATGCGGTAGCAGCAGGTGAAGGTGGTGCTTTCCGTGGGGCCGTAGCCGTTAATCAGTTGGGTATTGGGCAACCGTTCCTGGGCGCAGCGGATGTGGGGCACCGACAGGGCTTCGCCGCCCGTGAGCAATTCCTGCACCGGGGCTAGCACCTCCGGGGCCTCCATGATCAGGGTGTTGAACAGGCTGGCGGTGAGCCAGAGGGTGGTGACGCCATGGTCCCGCAGCACCCATGCCAAATCGCGGGGATCGGGTAACCCACTGCCGGGGAACAGGACGCAGCGCCCACCATTCAACAGCGGTCCCCACAGTTCCAACGTGGCGGCGTCAAAGGAAATGGGGGCCAGTTGCAGCAACACGCGATCGCGATTCAGGGGCGTGTAGTCTGCCCCCAACACCAGCCGCAGCACCCCCCGATGGGGCACCGCTACGCCTTTGGGCCGCCCCGTGGAGCCGGAGGTGTAGTTGACGTAGGCCAAGGCCTCCGGGGGGACCGAAATGGCGGTGGAGGGTAAGTCCCGAGGGGCATCTGCTCCCCAGCCTGGCTCTAAATGGAGAATGGTGGCATCCGTCGCCGGCAGTTTGGCGCTCAGGGATGCCTGGGTGAGGATGATGGGGGCAGCGGCATCCGCCAGCATGAAGGCGAGGCGATCTTCTGGATAGGCGGGGTCAAGGGGAACATAGGCGGCCCCGGCTTTGAGGATGCCAAGAATGGCCACCACCATTTCTAGCGATCGCTCTAAACACAGGGCGACCATATCGCCAATGTGCAACCCGTTTGCTTCCAGTTGGGCCGCTAAATAACTACTGCGAACATCAAGTTCTGCATAGGTTAGGGTTAGGGCTGGCTGCCCTTCTCCACGGGGCAAAACAACAGCAATTTCCTGGGGAGATTGTTGTACTTGATGTGCCCAAAAATCTTGAATACAGGTGTATTCACCTGTTTTGCCCTCTATCTCTATACCCACAGGTAGTGCCCCTATGATCTAGCGTCACCCTAGGAGAAAGGGTTTGATATGCAGAAATATCACCCTTAAATCGCAGCTCAGGCCTTAAACGGGGGGTAGTGAATGCTATCCACTCCCCGTATCTCTACGGAGGCTATGGGGCAATCCTAGGTGGGAACAAAAAAAACTCACAAGTGATTACCCGGAGACTTCATCTAACCTTAATCAACAGGGTAAGGTTAGATGAAGCTCTGAATTTTCTGCGTAACAGGTCGTCCCTGGGGGTCACGTTGGCACACCCCAGGGAAATTCGTGGTTTTCCATGCTCTAGGCAACGGTTTCTGGGCCATGTAAGGGGGAAAATGGGGGGGCTGTTTTCCCAGAAGCTCCATGGCTACCCTGCTGGTTACCAATATCCACACCCTGGTTACGATGGACGATGGCCCACGGGAGATCCGGCGGGGGGCCTTATGGGTGCGGGATAACGTCATCGAGCAGGTGGGCAGCGTGGAGGATTTGCCCGCCACCGCCGATGAAGTGCTGGATTTGGGCGATCGCCACATTGTCCTCCCTGGCCTGGTCAACACCCACCACCACTTTTTTCAAACCCTGACGCGGGCGCTCCCCGTCGCCCAAAACCAGGAGTTGTTTAGCTGGCTGACCAGTCTCTACCCAATTTGGCAACACCTGACGGCAGACATGCTGGCGGTGGCGGCCCAGGTGGCAGCGGCGGAACTCATTCTCTCCGGCTGCACCACCGCCAGCGACCACCACTACCTCTTTCCCAACGACTGTACGCTGGATGCGGAAATTGAGGCGGTGCAGGCCACGGGGCTCCGGTTCCATGCCTGCCGTGGCAGCCTCAGCGTCGGTGTCAGCCAAGGGGGGCTGCCGCCGGATGCGGTGATTGAAACGGAAGAGGCCATTCTCAAGGACACCCAACGGCTGATTGAGACCTACCACGATCGCGATCGCTACGCCATGACCCGGTTAGTGGTGGCCCCCACCTCCCCCTTCTCCGTCACCCAGGATTTGATGAAGGAATCCGCCGCCTTGGCCCGGTCCTATCCCCAGGTGCGCCTCCACACCCACCTGGCGGAAAACCTCAACGACGTTAACTACAGCCTGGAAAAATTTGGCCTCACCCCTGGCGAATACGCCGCCACCGTGGGCTGGCTAGGGGAAGATGTCTGGCACGCCCACTGCGTCAAGCTCGACGACCAGGCGATTCAGGCATTTGGCCGCACGGGCACGGGGGTCGCCCACTGCCCCTGTAGCAACATGCGATTGGCGAGCGGAATCTTACCCCTGCGATCGCTGCTCCACCACAAAGTCCCCGTGGGCCTTGGGGTAGACGGTTCCGCCTCCAACGACAGCAGCCACCTGCTGCAAGAGGCCCGCATGGCCATGCTGCTGGCCCGCGTGCGGGAAGAAAATGCCGCCGCCCTCACCGCCCGTGAAGCCCTGCACATCGCCACCCGAGGTGGCGCGCGGGTCCTGGGTCGCGACGACATCGGCATCCTGGCCCCCGGTATGGCCGCCGACTTCATCGCTGTGAATTTAGATCAGCTCTCCCTCAGCGGAGCCGCCCACGACCCCGTGGCAGCCCTAGTGTTTTGCAACATCCCCCAGGTGGACTACAGCTTTATCAATGGCCGTCGGGTGG
>JAQCHG010000333.1 GCA_027619675.1 Cyanobacteriota bacterium | reverse complement strand
AGATAGGGAGCCAGAAGGTCGGGTTATTCGCGCCAAGCTCAACTAGGGGCGATCGCCCACAAAGCTGCGGGGCATTGACCCGCCCCACCGATCTCAAAAAAAGAGCGCCCCGACGGGCGCTCTTGCTAATCGCGTGTCCTGTATGATTCCACCTATTCACTCCACCCAACTGACACAGGCTCCCCCAAGAAAAGTGGGCGAACCACGGCTGGTCATGGGCTCGGGTTTGACGAAGGGTGGAAGGGCTCCTAGGGCTACCCTCAATTGGCCGAGGCCACAACCCCCTGGCAGGTTGCCAGGATTTGGTGATCCAACTCGCTGAGGGTATCCAGGGCATAAAAGCCCTCTAGGGTCGGTACGGTACCGCCGCCTGCTTGGGAGGCGAGGGTGCTGGTGGCAAAGGCCACAGCATAGTCGTAGGCGGTTTGGTCGTAGCTGTTGATGATGGTGACCGCCAACTCATCCCCAGCCACCTGTCCGTGGAAGCAGTCAAAGGAAGAATTGGTCATGTAGAAGGCCCCCACGGCTTGGCCAGCGTCTACGGTCATTACCAGGTAGGTGGCACCTAGCTCTCCCGCTGTGGGCGCTTCTCCATATAAATAGTTGCCATCGGCTAGGGGGGCGGCGGTGTTGAGGGGCTGACTGCCAACTACCACAGTGGGTTCTAGGGCGCTGACGCCCGTGGCCAAGCCGCCCAGTATCCCCAGTGCTGCGGCGAATGCTGCTAGGGAGCGGTGTAGCTGGGGCAACCTTGGGGTACGGTGCTGGTCTTGGCAAGCTGAGATTTGAGCGTCGCGATGGCTGGGGGCGGGGGCGGGGCAGATCATGGCTCGGGTTCTGGGTGGCGACGATATTAATCATCAAGCTTGGCCATTGATTTTCCAGTGACGACCTAGAATTTCCCCCATGATCTTGGTCGGGGTTGCTTGTGATCCGGATCAAATGACAAGGTGACAGGGTGAATTCCCAGGCCGTTTATCCCGCATCTGTCCCGTCATGTTGTCCCACCATCAGCTCTATCAGCGCCTCCAAGGTTTGGATGGCCAAAGCTACAAAGCCTACAAATCCCTGCGGGGTGCCTACGATTTTGAGGACTTTACCCTGCACCTGGACTACATCCAGGGGGATCCCTTTGCTGCCCCTAGCCAAGTGCGGGTGTGGCTGCCCCAGACGACGGCCCAGTTTCCCGCCCCCTTGTACCAAACCCCCAGTCGGGCAGTGGCCTTGGCGGACTACATCCACCGCCAACTGTATCGGGGAGCCCAGCGGGCCTCCGATCGCCTGGGCTCTGGCAAAAGTGGCTTAATCAGCGTCACGGCCCCGTCCCAGGCGGTGCTGCCCCGCAGTGCGGTGCAGGTGTCGATGGAAGGGGTGGAGTTGCGGTTTACCGTGGGCTTACCCGCCTTTGGCCGCCGCATTGCTGGGCGACAGGCGGCGACCCTGCTGTGCGAGAATCTGCCGGATTTAGTCCTAGGTGCCGCCCGCTATCCCAGCTTGGATGCCGCCGCCATGCAAACCCACATCACGGTGGTGGAGGATGCAGATTGGCTGCGATCGCGCCTGGGGGATCTCAACCTGGTGGCCTTTGTGGCGGAGGGCGCAATACTGCCTCGACGCAGCGGGGTGGATGAGCGGCCTTTGCAGGGGGCGGATGCCCTCCCTTTCACCGTACCGGCGTCCCTGCGGGTGACCCTGGATCGACCCAATGGTGGACCCATCATGGGTATGGGCATTCCCCCCGGCATCACCCTGATTGTGGGGGGCGGCTACCACGGTAAATCCACCCTGCTGAAGGCGATCGAGGCGGGGATTTATAACCACATCCCCGGCGATGGGCGGGAATATGTGGTGACGGATCCGGCGGCGGTGAAAGTGCGGGCGGAGGATGGCCGCAGCGTCACGGCGGTGGACATTTCCCCCTTTATCAACCGTCTGCCCCAGGGCAAGTCCACCACGGCCTTTTCTACCCCCAACGCCAGCGGTAGCACCTCCCAGGCGGCCAACATCATGGAGGCCCTGGAGGTGGGGGCGCGGGTGTTGCTGGTGGATGAGGATACCTCCGCCACCAACTTTATGATTCGTGATCGCCGGATGCAGGCCCTGATCGCCAAGGATCGCGAGCCGATCACCCCCTTTGTGGACAAGGTGCGCCAACTCTACGAAGACCATGGCGTGTCTACCCTGCTGGTGATGGGGGGCAGCGGTGACTATTTCGACATGGCGGATACAGTGATTGCCCTGGACAGCTATGTGCCCCAGGATGTGACCCTCCAGGCGCGGGCGATTGCAGCCCAGTATCGTACCGATCGCGCCCTGGAGGGGGGCAACCATTTTGGCAACCTCACCCCCCGCGCCCTGCGGCCCCAGGGCATTGACCCCAGCCGGGGCAAACGGGAGGTGAAACTGAAGGTGCGATCCACCGATGAAATTCAGTTTGGTCAGGAGGACATTGATCTGTCGGCGGTGGAGCAACTGGTGGAAGCGGGCCAGGTGTGGGCGATCGCGGCGGCCATGGTCTACGCCCAACGCTACTACCTGGACGGGCAACGGCCCTTAAACACGGTGCTAGCACGGGTGCTAGAGGATATTGAGCGCCACGGGCTAGACTGCCTGGACGATCGCTATCGCGGTGACCTGGTGGCCTTTCGGTCCCTAGAGTTAGCCGCTGCCCTCAACCGCCTCCGCACCCTACAGGTGACGTGAACGGCGATCACAGCGATCGCAGTGGCCACAGGCCCCCAACCGTTGGGCGTCACCGCGAAAGCCAAAGCGGGTGAGAATGGTTTGCCAACGGCAGTTGCCGCCGTGGAGATAGCGGTGCATGGCTTGGGCCGGATCTTCCCCAGGGGCGGCGGTGGTAGGTGGTGCAGGGCGGAGGCGGTACTGGAAGGGATCGACCCAGGTTAACTGGCCTTGGCTGTGGAGGTAGGCCAGGGCGATCGCCCCGTCTTTGAACTGGCTTTGGACGGCGGCCACGGTGCCCTGGGCCGGAAGCTGCTGGGCGAGGGCGGTGGCCCGTTGGCGCAGGCTGATTTCCTGGCGGGCAAAGAACTGGCTGCGTTGGCGATCGCTGGGGTCCAGCAGGCCCGTGGGTTCACTCACCAGGGTGAGGGCGCGGGCGGGGTGGCCATCCCGTCCGGCTCGGCCCACCTCCTGCACATATTCTGTCAACAGGGCGGGGGCGTGGAAATGGGCCACCCAGCGCACGTTGGGTTTATTCACCCCCATGCCAAAGGCGTTGGTGCAGACCACAAATTGCAGCCCATCCCCCAACCAAGCGGCCTCCCGCTGGCGGCGATCGCGGGCACTGAGGCCAGCATGATAGGGGGCGACCCGGTAGCCCCGCTGGGCCAGGGTGGCGGCCAGGGCTTCACTGTCGCGGCGGGTGCGCACGTAGACCAACCCCGCCTGCTGCCCCTGGGCTTGGATGAAGTGGTGCAATGCCTGCTGGCGCATCTGGGGCGTCCACACGGTTTTGACCCCCAGATGCAGGTTGGCTCGGTAGGGGCTGAGGCGCACCACCTGGGGCTCCTGCAATTGCAGCACCGAGCGAATCACCGCCTGGGCCTGGGGATCGGCGGTGGCGGTAAAGGCGGCGATGGGCAAGGTCCTGCCTGGGGGACGGCTGGCCATCAAGGCCTGACGCACCGCCCCCAGCCGTCGATAGGCAGGGCGGAAGGTTTCGCCCCACTGCACCAGACAATGGGCTTCGTCCAAAATCAGGCCGTTGAGCACCAAGTCCGGCTGGCAGAGCTGCTCCCACACCGG
>JAQCHG010000332.1 GCA_027619675.1 Cyanobacteriota bacterium | reverse complement strand
CTGAAATGGACTCCCTGACCATCCGGGCCTGAAGCGTCCGTTTCAACGGACATTTGCTGTGAGCCAGGAAATCAATTCCCTGGCGGTTGGAGGCTCAGACCGAGATGTGTATAAACCTCTCCTTGACAAGGAGAGGTGCCGTAGGCGGTGAGGTTTTACCCTTGGCCACTGGGGGCCAGAACCCTTAATCCATCCCCATCAGGCGATAGCCTAGGCCATGGACGGTCTCGATGAAGGGGCGGGGGGCTCCGGCCTGACGCAGTTTTTGCCGCAGGGTCTTGAGGTGGGCCTTCACCGTTTCCTCCCCCGGTGGGTCCGCCAGGGGCCAGAGGGATTCCAGGATGAAATGGCGGCTCAGCACCCGGCGGCCATGGCGGATCAGCAGTTCCAAAATGGCGAATTCCTTGGGGGTGAGGCGCAGGGGGGTGTCTTGGTAGGTGACGTCGTAAGTGTAGGGGTTGAGGCGCAGCGCCCCCCAGGTGAGGGTATCGGGGTGGCTGGCTTGGCCCCGCCGCAGCAGGGCGCGGATCTGGGCAATCAGTTCCGCCAAGTCGAAGGGTTTCACCATGTAGGCGTCGGCCCCGGCGTCGAGTCCGGCGATTTTGTCTTGGCGGGTGTCGCGGGCGGTGAGCATCAGCACGGGGGACTGGAGGCCCTGCGATCGCATCCGCTGACACAGGGATAACCCATCCATCTGGGGCAGGGTGACATCCATCAGCATCAGGTCGTAGGGCAGGGCGGCCATTTGCTGCCACGCCCCTTCTCCGTCGTAGGCGATGTCTACGGTGTAGCGCTGGGCGGTGAGGGCCTCCGCCAAGGAGGCCGCCAAGTGGCAGTCATCTTCCACCAGTAGAATGCGCATGGTCGATCACCCGTTGGCTGTCTGTTTTGGCATCATGGGCCGGGATGGCATCCCGTGGTGTAAAACCGACTACTTCCCGTCGCGGATCAGGCCCGATGCCGCAGGGATGGCCAGTGGTCTGACCGCTGGCTACGACAGGATGGCTCCGCCTCTATGGGGCATGGCTAGAAACCATAGGGATGATGTATAGATCTGTTTAAATCTTGTCCCCGTTAAAAACCCCAGGTTTGAGCATCGGAAAACCCTCACCTAGCCTCTGCTTTGGGGACAAATTTTTGAGCGGATTGCGCGTAAACCTTGCCTTTTCAAGAACCGATGCCGCCAGCGGCGAGATGGGTGAGGATTGATGTTTTGAATTGCCGACGATAGGAAATCTCCATGGTTCTGCGGCTATTTAACCGCCCTTGAAGTGGTTGACAAAAGCTTGATCTTCAGGGGTTTTTCAACTAGTCAGGGTTTAAGGAGAGGGTGGCAAAATCATTCTGTCAATGGAAAATTTTGCTTCTAAAATCAAAAATATCCCCTGCGACGTAACCGTCTCCTGAGCGGAGTCGAAGGGGACATTCTGGTTGGGTTTTGGCTTCGACTTCGCTCAGCCAGCGTAATTCCTGGGACGGTTACCCTGCGACTATGTGAAAATGACGTTAATAAAAGACCAAGAAACGGCTTTTTATGCTCAGCCTACATCCACCGTTATTGATCAGCTTCAGAGCCATGGCGAGGTGGGTCTATCGGCAGAGGCGGTGGCCCAACGGTATGAAACCTATGGCTGGAATGAACTCACCTTTAAGCCTCGCAGACCCGCTTGGGTGAGTTTTTTACTGCAATTTAATCAGCCCTTGCTCTACATTCTGCTGTTTGCGGGGGGGTGAAGGCCCTGCTGGGGTCCTGGACCAACGCCGGGGTGATTTGGGGGGTCACCGTCATCAATGCGGTGATTGGCTACGTGCAAGAAGCCAAGGCAGAAGGGGCGATCGCGTCCCTGGCTAAATCCGTCACCACCGAAGCCACCGTGATCCGCGATGGCCAACCCCTGCGGGTGCCCTCCCGCGATTTGGTGCCGGGGGATGTGGTGGTGGTGGCCTCGGGGGATAAGGTGCCCGCCGATGTGCGGCTGTTGCAGGTGCGGACCCTGCAAGTCGATGAGTCTGCCCTGACTGGGGAGGCCCTGTCCGTGGAAAAAACCACTGACCCCCTAGGGCAGGACACCCCCCTGGCGGAGCGCAGCAACATGGCCTACGCGGGTACCTTTGTCACCTTTGGCCAAGGGCGAGGGGTGGTGGTGGCCACCGCCAACGGCACCGAGATGGGGCAAATTTCCCAAGCGATGGAAAGGCAGGTGGTGTTGACCACGCCCCTGACCCGCAAATTCGCCAAGTTTAGCCGGGTTTTGCTGTACGCCATTCTCACCCTGGCTACCTTGACCTTTGCTATCGGCCTGGGGCAGGGGGAGTCTTGGCTCGACATGTTTGAGGCCGCGATCGCCCTGGCGGTGAGCGCCATCCCCGAAGGCTTGCCCGCCGTGGTCACCATTACCCTGGAGATCGGGGTCAATCGTATGGCCAGCCGCAACGCCATTATTCGCAAACTCCCCGCTGTGGAGGCCCTGGGCAGCGCCACCGTGATCTGCTCCGACAAAACCGGAACCTTGACGGAAAACCAAATGACGGTGCAGGCCATCTATGCCGGGGGGCAGCACTATCGCGTCAGTGGCGGCGGCTATAGCCCCCATGGCGAGATTGCCTGGGCCAAGGCGGAGACTGCCCCTGGCCCGGTGGTGGATGACCTGCCCCCGGCCTTAGCCGCTTGCTTGACGGCAGGGCTGCTGTGTAACGATGCCCAACTTCAGCAAAGCGGGGAGGATTGGTCGGTGGTGGGGGACCCCACGGAGGGGGCGTTGCTCACCGCCGCCGCCAAGGCGGGGTTGACCCAGGCGGGCCTCAGCAGCCAGCAGCCCCGCCTGGATGCCATTCCTTTTGAGTCGGACTATCAATACATGGCCACTCTCCATGACGGCGACCCCCGCCGGGTGTATGTGAAGGGGTCGGTGGAGGCCCTGTTGTCCCGGTGTTCTCACCAATGGGATGCCCAGGGGCAGGCGGTGCCCCTTGACCCGGTGGCCATCACCGCCGTGGTGGATACCCTGGCGGCCCAGGGGCTGCGGGTGTTGGCCTTTGCCCAACGGTCGGTGCCGCCGCATCAGCATGGGGTTGATCACGAGGATGTGGCGACGGGGCTGGTGTTTTTGGGGTTGCAGGGCATGATTGACCCGCCCCGGCCTGAGGCGATCGCGGCGGTGCGGGCCTGTCAGGCGGCGGGCATTGGGGTCAAGATGATCACGGGGGACCATGTGGCCACGGCACGGGCGATCGCCCAGCGCATGGGCATCACCACTGCTGCCGCCGCCACCGCCTTTGAGGGCCGTCAGTTGACCCAGATGACCCCGTCAGAACTGGCCCAGGCCACCACGGAGGCGGCGGTGTTTGCACGGGTAGCCCCGGCCCAGAAGCTGCAATTGGTGGAGGCCCTCCAGGCCAAGGGCCAAATCGTGGCAATGACGGGGGATGGGGTCAATGATGCCCCCGACCTCAAGCAGGCGGACATCGGCATTGCCATGGGTAAGGGGGGCACGGAGGTGGCGCGGGAATCCGCCGATATGCTGCTGACGGACGATAATTTTGCCTCCATTGAAGCCGCCGTGGAGGAGGGGCGCACGGTTTATCAAAATCTGCGCAAGGCGATCGCCTTTTTGCTGCCCGTCAATGGCGGTGAATCCATGACCATTTTGATCAGTGCCCTGCTGGCGCGGGACTTGCCCATCCTCTCCCTGCAAGTGCTGTGGTTGAACATGATCAACTCCATCACCATGACGGTGCCCCTGGCCTTTGAGCCCAAAGCGGCCCACA
>JAQCHG010000331.1 GCA_027619675.1 Cyanobacteriota bacterium | reverse complement strand
AGCGGGGGTTTTTGAGGACACCCCTCAGACCAACTCCATGAGGAGGTAGCCTGCATTGCCCTGGCCTTTCACTGGCCCCTCTCCGATATCCTGACTCTGGAACACCGCGATCGCCGCCGTTGGGTAACGGAAATTAGCCGCGCCCAGTCCCCCTCCTGATCCCCTCTGTTGATTACCGATCACCATGGTTCAACGCTTGCTCCGCCATCGTGCCTTTCGCCTTCTTGGCAGTTCGGTTCTGTTGACCAGTTGGGTCGTGACAGCGGGGTTGATTGGGGTGCGGGCCTTGGGTGTGCTGCAAGATAGCGAACTCACCGCCTACGATCGCTTCCTGCGCTGGCAAAGCGACGAAGGGCCTGACGATCGCCTGCTGGTGGTGGGCATCAACGAGAAAGATATCCAAAGCCGTCGGGAAGACCCCATTGAAGACGGCACCGTTGCCGATGTCCTCGACGCCCTGTTGGAGCATGAACCGAGGGCGATCGGCATCGACATTGGCCGCGATATTCCCCAAGGGGATCCCGAAGGGCGGCAGCGGTTGCTGGACATCGTGCAAAACGACCCCAACATCATCCTGGCCTGTTTGATGAGTAGCCCTAACTTTCCAGGGGTGCCGCCACCAGAAGGGGTCAGCCCTGATCAGGTGGGGTTTGCCGATTTGCCCATTGATCCCAAGGGCACCGTGCGGCGGGGGCTGTTGTTTTCTGTGCCCGACGAACCCCCATTGATGCCAGCGGGGCAACACGTTTGCAACGACTCCGAACCAGAATTTGACCTGCCTTCCTTTAGCCTGCTGCTCTCCTTGGTGTATCTAGAGGGGGAAGGCATTGAAGTGGGGGCCACCGAGTCCTTGGATCTGGTGTTTGGCGATCGCGTCATTCCTTCCCTGCCGCCGCGCTTTGGGGGCTATGCCGGGTTAGAACTGCCCCCCTACCAGGTGATGATCCACTACCGTTCGCCCAAAGATGCGGTGGAAGTGGTGGGGCTCTCGGAGGTGCTGAATGGGGAAGTGCCGCCGGAAATGATCCGTGATCGGGTGGTGTTGATCGGCTACACCTCTCTCGTAGCAAAGGATTTGTTCATCACCCCCTACCTCGCCGCCCAAGAATATGTGCGGGAAATGCCAGGGGTGGTGGTCCACGCCCAAATCGTCAGTCAAATCCTCGCCGCCACCCTGGATGGTCGCCCCTTGATTTGGGGCCTGCCCACGGTGGTGGAATGGTTGCTGATTTGGGGTTGGGGCCTGGGCGGGGCCTGGGTGGCCTACCGCATTCGTCAGGTCAGCCTGTTTTGGCTCACCCTGGGCCTGCTGTCGGCGGGTACCTGGGGGCTGGCCTATGGAGCCTTTTTGCAGGGGGCCTGGTTGCCCGTGGTTCCCACCAGCTTGAACCTAGTGCTGTGCGGCGTCGCGGCGGGCATGGTCAAGCAGGCCAGCCGCCAGGGGTACACCCAAGCCCTGTATGAGCTTATGAAAGGACAACTCCAGCAGGAAACCACAGCGGAGGAGGATCAAAATGACTACCTCAGCGCCCTCGTACAGCGGGCTAAAACCATCCGCACTGGGGAACCCTCAACTTCCCCAGGGAAACCTATCCTGGACCTCAACCATCCTGAAATGCAGGCAGTTTTGGCAGAGGTGCGTGCCCAAGCCGCCGCCGACCTAGCCCGCCAGCAGGCGGTCGAACCGGAGCCTCAAACCGCCAGCCATCGCAGTCAACGGCAGCAGCAAAAGCGCTTGGAGGCCCTGTTGGCGCGATCGCGCCGTATTCGCAGCAGGTTGGAAACGGGGGAGGAGTGAGGGTTTGAGGGTTTGAGGGTTTGAGGGTGAATGGGTTCGGTGAATCCTGAGTGGAGTCGTAGAGGGAGGCTGGGGGCTGAAGCAGGCTGGTGGCTTCAAGATTCTTAACCCCCGAACCCTCGACCTTTGGGGACTACCCACTGGGGTGAAAAGTGCTTACCCTGAGAGCACCGCTAGCTGTCCCGATCTCCTCCCTATGGATGATGTGTTGAAGCTGCTGAATCAACGGTCTCGCCAAGCTCCGGTGCGGCAGGCATTTCCCGCTGGCTATGGGGTGCCAGCCTCCCAACTCGCGGATCCCGACCAAGCCGCCATGGCTGAATTGGCGGACGCAATCTTGGCAGACCCCATCACACTGCGGGCCTTTGCAGATCAGGTCTACGATTGCCTATGCCAGGATCTACAACAGCAGCGATCTCGGCGCGGGGCTACCTAAGGGGAGGACTAGATCCATGGCAGAAGCATCAAGCACTAGCTACCACGGCCTCAATTACGTCACCACCAACCGCTTCTATGTGGAGATGGACAGCAATCTGGCCGCTTCCTTTAGCGAATGCTCGGGGCTGGATGTGCAAATTGAGAAGGACACCTACTCGGAAGGGGGGGTGAACGAGCAGCAGCGCATTTTTCTAAAACAGGCCAAATTCGGAGATGTCACCCTCAAGCGGGGCATCAGCGACGACATGATTTTTTGGGATTGGATTAACAAAACCCTCAGCCAGGGCAAGCCAGAGCGCCGCAACATCAACATCCTGGTGTTTAACCAAGCGGGGGAAACCATGCAGGCATGGTCCCTGCTCGGAGCGGTACCCGTGGGTTGGAAAACCCCTTCCCTCCAGGCCGATTCCAGCAGCGTCGCGGTGGAAGAATTGGTCCTCGCCTTTGAAGGGTTAAAGGTGATCTCCGGCTCCGGCGGCGGTGGAGCCGCCACCGATCAGCGCCGCGACAAAACCGGCTATTTCGCCTCCTAGTCCATGGCTGACCCAACCCCCGCTGCTTCCGGTGACTTTGCCCAACTCCCAGGTCAGCCTCTGGGATTGTGGACACCCTTGAGCGGTTTGGGGCAACGGCTCCAGCGCACTCATCTGTTGGGGGAGCGCAGCCTCAGCATTCTGGACACGAATCTCAAGTCCCCTTTAGGGGCGATCGCCGATAGCCGTTCGGATCCCTTGGGGATGGAGTCTCCCCCCGCGATCGCCCCCGATCTTTCCCGCAGTGTCCTTGAGGGGACAGCTTTGGATGCAGCGGTGTCGCCTGGGGAGATATTGCCTGGGGAAATGGAGGCTATCGCCCCGCCACCCTCTCCATCCTCCCCAGCAATGGGGAATGAGGGTACGGATACACCCGCAAACCGTCGCCGCCCCCGGCAGGATCACCCCGGCACCCTGACTAACGCAACGGATTTGGCAGCACGGCTACCGGGTACTACCCCGACGCCCCCCATCCAACGGCTAGAAGTGCGGGGCGATAGTCCACGATCGATCCCCACGTATCAGCGCCCCTCGACCCCGGCTACGGCCACGCCATCCCCCCGCACGGCCATGCCGCCCCGTGCCCAGCGGATGCACCCCGGCACGCTGTCGGTTCCCCCCGCACTGACCCCGCCCCCTGCGCCCCCGTCAGAGGGGACGGGGGATGCGAATCCTCCAATCCCCTTCGATGCCCCAGCGCCCCCGTCCAGGGAGGGGCTGGCACCTTCCCCGGAGCCCGTACCTGAGGCTGGAGGCGGGGACTCGCCTGCAACGGCTACCCCACCCTCCATCGAACGGACAGCATTCTTCCCTGAATCTGGCCCTGAGTCTGCCCCTGAATCTGGCGCGGCGGCGATCGCCCCCATGGATACCCCTGGCACCGAAACGGCTCCTGTGCAGAGACGTGGGTCTGCCCCATTGCCAACCCAGGAATCCCCTGGGGAAGCAGTTTCTCGTGCCGAGTCCGCCGCTGCCTTAACCCGCCAGGAAAGCCCTGGGGAAA
>JAQCHG010000330.1 GCA_027619675.1 Cyanobacteriota bacterium | reverse complement strand
AACCAACGACCTAGCGGCGGCGATCGCCTTTGCCCGTCATCCCCATTCCCCCGCAACTTAAACCGGGTTCGCTAGAATGTCGCCGGGGTACGCCCCCGATGCGCCTTCCCCCGCAGTCCCGGTTCACCCTACCGTTGGGGATTGGGACCATGGCCCTGCCATCGATCTTGAGGGCATCAAGGGGAATGTCATCAAGGCGGATGCCATCTAGGTGAGTGCCATCTAGGTGAATGTCACAAAATCGATGGGCCAAAACACGATTGAGCACCCCAGTGCCGTCAACCCCTGATAAAGTCGCGGTAACCGGGTGCGGACTCCCCAAAACCCGATAAATTTGGCCCCAATCTGGCTAAAGTGCTGGAAAATCCCCTGTTTTCGCCATTGCATAATCGCAGCGATCGCTTTTCTCGGACAGTGCTATGCTTAGTCTCCAAAGTTGGCCCAGCCGCCCGCTGCCTCACTGTTCCGCCCCGTTACCTTCCTGAGTTCCCCCCAGGCTGCCTGCCCCCCGAATTCCACCGCTTCTGACCACCCACGCCCCCATGACCGCCGCGCCCATGCCGTCTGGCTCCTCCGACTTGACGGGTCAAGAAACCCGACCAGAGGCCACCCCCGCCTTCGCCCTGCGGGAGTTGGTGGCGCGATTGCAGCGGGAACAATACAAAATTCAAGACCTGCTCAGCTCCCTGGGCTTTGCCCTGCGGAGTCTGAATAATCTGAATCAGTTTTTAGAGCTGATTCCCATGATTGCCAGCCGGGTGACCGATGCCACGGGGGGAGCCTTGGTGCTGTTTCGCCCCGATGGCCAGGTACGCCTAGAACGGCTCCACTGCCAGAGCAATCAGCATTGCCAAGACGTAAAGATGGCCATGGAAGCCGCCACCCGCCAGGTGACTGCCTCCTTCGCCACCTCCGGCAGCGCCGTCACCGTCGCCCGCAGCGCCATGGTGGCGTTGGATCGCTATGTCCACCGCTATCTGGGGGCCGACTTCCAGATTTTTGGCACCCCGATCATCGTGCGCAATGGTGAACGGGGCCGCCTCTATGTGTTCAGTCGGGATGAAGCCTTTGCCTGGACAGAAACCCGCCAGAAACTGGTGCGGTTGGTGGCAGATCAAACGGCGGTGGCGATCGAAAACGAGGAGCTTACCGTCGCCCTGCGTAAGAAAGAGCGCATGGGGCGGGAGCTGGAAATTGGTGCGGAAATTCAACTGCAATTGCTGCCCCGACAGTTCCCCACCATTGAGGGCATTGACCTAGCGGCCCGCTGCCACACCGCCAACAAGGTGGGGGGCGATTACTACGACTTCATCCCCACCACCTATAGCCAACTGCGGCAGCCCGAGACCCCGGAGTCGGCCCTGGCCCCCTGGAGTTTTGCCATCGGTGATGTCATGGGCAAGGGGGTGCCCGCTGGGTTGATCATGACCATGGTGCGGGGCATGTTGCGGGCGGAGGTGCTCCATGGCCATTCCCCCGCCCGGATTTTGCACCACCTCAACCATGTCATGCACACCGATCTGGAAAACTCCAGTCGGTTTGTCACCCTGTTCTACGGGGAATATGACCCCAAGTCTCGGCAGTTTGCCTACAGCAACGCCGCCCATAACCCGCCCTTTCTCTGGCAGGCGGCCACCAATACCGTCACCCGTTTGGATACGGTGGGGATGCTGTTGGGTCTGGATATGGAAACCCACTATTACGAAGATCGGGTACAGCTAGAACCCGGCGACACAGTGATTTACTACACCGATGGCTTTACCGACGCCGCCAACGCCAAGGGGGAACGGTTTGATGAGGACAACCTCATCAATGCCCTGCAATGGGCCTGCCGCAACCGCCACTCGGCCCAAGAAATTTTGGATTACCTGTTTGATCTGCTGCAAAAGTTTTTGGGGGGCGATCGCCGCGCCGAAGATGATGTCACCTTGGTGGTGATGCGGGTCAAGCCAGAACTGCAACTAAGCCTGTTTAATGGGACCCGGCCCTCCCCCTAAACGGCCCTCAATAGCGGCGCATTTCCTGGGCGGTGCGTCCGGCGGCGCTACCGTCGGCGTAGCGGCTGTATTGCTGAATGTGGAAGGTGGCGGTTTGGGCGGTGGCCTGGACTGCCGGATGGGCCTCTACCCTGGCCCACCAGTCCCGTAGGCGGGGGCAGTCGGCGGGGAAGGGCAGGTCCCGATAGTGGGACAGCACCGCCCAGCGCTCAAACCAAGGGTAGAGGGCAATATCCACCAAGCTAAATTCGTCCCCTAACCAGTAGGGACCCGCCGCTGACAGGGAGGCGAGGCCCTGGTGCTCCATGTAGTGCAGGTGGCGGGTCAACTCCGATCGCCAGTCCGCCTGTAGGGCTGAATTTTGGGCCAGCAGCAGCTTGTAGAACCCCGGCACAAAGCGGGTATTGATGAAATCAATCCAAATTCGGGCGATCGCCCGCTGCCCTGGAACCAACGGCAGCAGGGGGGGCGTGGGGAATAGATCCTCCAGGTATTCGTTAATGATGGTGGATTCCCAGACGCGATCGCCCCCATGGCAGAGCACGGGCACCTTACCCAGGGGGGAAATGGCCTCGAAGTCCGCCGGTTTGTTGTGCAGATCAATTTCGTGGACGGTGAAGGCCAGCCCTTTGGCAGTGAGGACAATGCGGCTGCGCTGGGCAAAGGGACAGACCGCTGCGCTGTAAAGCTCCAGGGTCGCCATTATGCCCCCAAGGTTTGTAGCGCCCTGGCTAACCGCTCTAGTCCAGCGCTCACCTCCGCAGCGGTAATCACCAGGGGGGGCACCAGGCGCACCACCTGGGGACCAGCGGGCACCACCAGCAATCCCTCGGCCATAGCCGCGTTGGTAACGTCAAGGGCAGTGATGCCGGATTCTGGCTGCAACACCAAACCATTGATCAGCCCCCAGCCCCGCACCGCTGCAAAATAATGGGGATAGCGATCGCAGATCTGCTGTAACCCCGCCCGCAGTTCTTCCCCCCGTTGCTGGGCATTGGCCACTAGCCCCGCTTGCTCTAGGGTCTGGCACACCGCCAGCGCCACCCCACAGGCCAAAGGGTTGCCCCCAAAGGTACTGGCGTGATCCCCCGGTTCAAACACCGCGCAGGCATCCTTACAAAGCACCGCCCCAATGGGAATGCCGCCCCCCAACCCCTTGGCCAGAGTAAAGATATCCGGCTCAATGCCCAGGTTTTCGTAGCCCCAGTAGTGTCCGGTGCGGCCTACCCCCACCTGCACCTCATCCAAAATCAGCAAAATGCCCCGCTGATCGCAGAGGTGCCGCACCGCTTGGAAATAGGCGCGATCGCCCGGTCGCACTCCCCCTTCCCCCTGCAAAGGCTCCAACAAAATGGCCGCCACCTGGGGGGTTTCGGCATCCAACTGATCCACCGCCGCCGTTAAGGCCGCCAGATCGTTGTAGGGCACATAGTGAAACCCCGGCATCAACGGGTCAAAATTCTTTTGGTACTTGGGCTGCCCAGTGGCGGTGACGGTGGCCAGGGTGCGGCCATGGAAGCTGGCCTGGGCGGTGAGGATCACCGGGGTCTGAATGCCCCGTTGGGTGCGGGCATATTTCCGGGCCAGTTTGATCGCCCCTTCGTTGGCCTCTGCGCCGGAATTGCAGAAAAACACCTTCTCCCCACAGGAATGGTCTACTAACCACTGGGCTAAGGCCCCCTGCTCGGGAATGTAATAGAGGTTAGAAACGTGGTGCAGCCGTTGAATTTGCTGACTCACCGCCGACACCAGCACCGGGTGGCCATGGCCCAGGGTGCAGGTGGCA
>JAQCHG010000329.1 GCA_027619675.1 Cyanobacteriota bacterium | reverse complement strand
CGGTAAGTCTTGTAAGGCTGTCACAAATCCCTGGAGCTATTGCCAGCTATGGCGTTGGCGATCGCGGTAGTGGTGGATTGCGGTGTTTTTGTGGCGGATTGCGGTGGCTTAGTGGTGGATTGCGGATTTTTTGTCACACTTGTCAAATCCTGACCCCAGCGGCCATTGCCCTTGAATTTTGGATCTTTTTGCCTGTGACAATGGGTTTTGTTTCTATTTGTGGGTTGTGGCGGATGACGGTAAATGTTGTCACACGGCACATTTTCCCTACACCCCGAATAGTGGTGGATGGCGGTGAAGTTGTCACATTCCTGAACATCCTGGACCTAATGCCAGGGAAAGGGCGGCAGGGTGGCGGTTGTGCCCGCCGCTAGGTAGGTCTCTACCCGGTGGGCGGCTAGGGGTGGGGCAAAGAAATAGCCCTGGGCAAAGGGACAGCCCAAAGCCTGGATGAGGTGCAACTGTTCAGGGGTTTCAATACCTTCGGCGATCGCCGATAGGCCCAATTGCTGACTGAGGCCAAACACCAGCTTCACCATGGCATAGTCGCGGCGATCGCTGACGATGTGCTCCACAAAGCTGCGGTCAATCTTGAGGGTGGTGAGGGGAAAGCGGTGCAGGTATTGCAGGGACGAATGGCCCACCCCAAAGTCATCGATGCTGATTTGGATGCCTTGGGCCGCCAGTTGGCTGAGCAACTGGGCGGCTTGGTCCAGGTCTTGGATCAGGGTTTTCTCCGTCACCTCTAGGGTGAGTTGCGAACCGGGCATCCCCGTGGTGGCCAGGATTTCCGTTACCGCCTCCAGCAGGGACTGGGTGGCAAACTGCTGGGCCGATAGATTCACCCCCATGCGCAGGTGGCCATAGGCGGGAAACCGCTGCTGCCAGGTGCGCAGTTGTTGGCAGGCCCGTTGCAGCACCCAACGGTCGAGGGTCACGATCAGCCCGGTGTTTTCAGCGCAGGGGAGAAAGACATCGGGGGTGAGGAGCCCGCGACTGGGGTGGAGCCACCGCACCAAGGCTTCAAACCCCACCAACTGCGTGTGGGCGATGTCGATGACGGGCTGGTAATACACCGTCAATTCCCCTTGGTCGATGGCCCGGTACAGTTCCATCTCTAGGGTGTGTTGGGCTAGCACCTGGTGGTGCATGGCGGGGTCAAAGAATTGGTAGGTGCCCCGTTGTCGGTGTTTGGCCCGGTACATGGCGATGTCGGCATCGCGGATTAAATCCGCCGCCTGGGTGTAGGCCGGGGTGCCAAGGGCAATGCCGATGCTGACCCCGGTGACCACCTCGTTGCCCCCAAAGGTGAGGGGGGCCTGGCAGTCCGCTAGGATGCGCTCGGCGATGCCGACGACGGCATCTGAGCTGTGGATGTTTTCCAGCAGCAGGACGAACTCGTCGCCCCCCAGGCGGGCGACTAAATCGGCGGCGCGGACATGGGTTTGCAGCTTTTGGGCGATCGCGATCAGCAGTTGATCCCCCACCCCATGGCCGAGGCTGTCGTTGATCACCTTGAATCGATCCAGGTCTAAAAACAGCACCGCGTATTGGTTGGCGGGCTGCCGTTGGGCGCGATGGATGGCCGTCTCCAACCGCTCTAGCAGCAGGGTTCGGTTGGGCAACCCCGTCAGGGGATCGTGGAGGGAGGTGTGCAGGAGTTGGGCTTGGGTTGCCTTGAGGTCGGTGATGTCGCGGCAGACGCAGATCAGGGTACCTTCGTCCGTCAGGGTGAGGGATAGCCCCTCGGCAAAGGTGGACCCGTCCCGGCGGGTGGCGATCGCCTCCCCCTGCCAGGTGCGATCGCGCTGCAAAGTGGGGAAGACATCGGCCTCAAACCGCTGGATTTCTGCGGCGCTATAGAGGCACTGCCAGGTTTTGCCCACCAGATCCGTGGGGTGCCCGTAGCCAAATAACGTGAGGTGGGCCTGGTTAACATAAATGTAGACACCCTCCTTGAGGATGCCGATGCCGTCCACGGTGGCCTCAATGGCCGCCAGTTGCTGTTTGACGGTGGCCTCCACCTGTTTGTAGGCGGTGATGTCCTCCACCATGCTGATCACAAACTGCGGGCTGCCGTCGGTGTCGTAGACCGCCACCTTGCGATTGTGGGTGATGCGGGGGCGGCCTTGGCCATCGACAATAGTTTCCTCGGGGACATCCACCACCTCGCCCGTGCGAATGGCCGCTTGGTCGAAGCCGATGCAGGTCTGGGCCTGCTCAGCGGGGAAGAGGTCATAGTCGGTTTTGCCCAACACCGCCTCTGGGGCGTAGCCCAGTAAGGCTTGGCAGGCGGGGTTCCACAGGGTAAACCGCAGGTTGTGGGCTTCTTTGGCAAAGACCGCGACGGGTAGGTGATCCAAGATTTGCTGGAGAAAGTGGCGGGTGCGGTGGAGGTCGGCTTCGGCCCGTTTGCGATCGCTGATGTCGCGGATCATGAACAGCACTTCGTCCTCACCGCTTTTGATCACCCGCACCTCTTCGTAGCGCTCCCCGGCGTCGGTGGTGAACTGCTGTTCGTAGAGCTGCAAGTCCCCCGTGGCCAGGGCGCGGGCGGCCATGGCTAACTTGTGGGTGGCCATGGCGGCGGGCACCAGATCCGCAAGGCGGAGGCCGACGGGATTTTGCCCCTTAAAAAACATCTCGAAGTCGGGGCGGGGGTTGAGGACTTCCCGATAGCGGCCATCGGCCCCGAGGCGAAAGGTTAAATCCGGCAGGGTGGCGAGAATGGTGCGGCTTTTGGCTTCACTCTGGCGCAGGGCCAATTCCGCCTGCTTGCGATCGCTGATGTCCTCCAGGGTGCCCACCATGCGGAGGGGGTGGCCCTGGGGATCCCGCACCGCCTGCCCCCGCACCCGTCCCCATAGATAATGGCCGTGGCCATGGCGAAAGCGCACTTCGAGGTCGTAGCGCTGCTCCTGGTCAAGGTGGGTGTGGATGGCGGCTTGCAGGCGATCGCGATCCTCGGGGTGAATCAAGTCTAAACAGGCTTGCAGGGTGGTGGCATAGGCTGGCGGTGGGTCGCTGCCTAGGATCTGCCAAAACCGCTCTGAGGTGATGGCTACATCGGTGGCGGGGTCCCAGTCCCAAATGCCTTCCCCAATGCTTTGCAGCACCAGATGATAGCGATCGTGGGCGGCCTGAAGCTCTAACTCCATGCGTTTGCGATCGCTGATGTTGCGGGCCACCCAAATCACCTGGTCCGCCGTCATGGGGGAACAGCGGGCGCTAAACCACACCGTTTTTGCCGCCAGGGTGAGGGCATATTCCACCTCTTGACTCTGCCCCGTGGCCAGCACTTGGCGAATGATGGTTAGAAAAAACTGGGCTTGATCGGGGGGAAACAGCTCCCCTATCCGTTTGCCCTGAAGCTCCGCCGCTGGGAGATAGAGATCACAGGCATTGGCGGAGACCACCTGGCGATAGCGCCCCTCTTGGTCGAGCACCAGCACCACATCATCCATGGCCTCAAACAGCCCCCGTAGCTCCGCCTCCGACTGGCGCAGTTGGGCCTCCAGCCGCTTGCGGGGGGTGATGTCAACGTCGATGGTGGTGACCACCCAGCAGCGTTGAGCGGCATCCCAACGGGCGGTGCAGCTTTCGCCAATCCATCGCAGGGAGCCATCCCGATGGCGGAACCGAAACTCTAGATCCAGCTTGGTGGCCCCCTGGCGGACGGCCTCGCTAGCGGGAAAAATGACGGTTTCCAAGTCTTCAGGCAGCACCCGCGATCGCCACAGGTCCGGCTGATTTTTTAACGTCTCGGGGCTGTAGCCATAGAGGC
>JAQCHG010000328.1 GCA_027619675.1 Cyanobacteriota bacterium | reverse complement strand
CGATCGCCTTGCCCCGGCTGTCGGCCCCCATGCACCGTTGGCAAATGGGATGGTTGACCTGGAAGTGGTCAAAATCCTGCCGGAGGCCACAGGCCGCCGCCCCTTGCAGGATCGCCCGCAGCGATCGCGGCCCCACCTGCCCCAGGGGAATTTTGCCTTCGTAGTCTTTGCAGCAGGGCACCACGGTGCCGTCATAGAGAATACCCGCCTGTTGACTGGCCCCGTTGCAATAGCCAAACCGGGCCGGAACCACCGCATCCGCTTCCACATTGCCCCAGCTATCGAGGGGAAAGGTTTCAAAGGCCAGCTTGGGGTGGAGGGGGATCACCTGCCACCGCCCCGGTCGATGGCGGGCGATCGCCTGGTCAATGTCGTCCTGGCTTGGCCCATCGGCCATACCGCTAAAAATAAGATCGGCCCAGCGGTGCAGTTCCGCCGCCATGGCCGCCTTGCCCTCCACCACATGCATGGGCTTGTGGGGCACCAGGAAAGGGTGGGGGGTGGTGTCCAAAAACTTGATGTGGATGCGGGTGGGGGCACTGGGCGATCGCAGGTTGGCCTGCACGTACTGAACGATGCCCGCAAAATATCCCTCCGGCTGCAAGCGGGGCGGTGCCCCCCGCAGGGTAAAGGTGTGGGGATCGGGGGTTTGTAGGGAAATGGTCACCTTGGGAATGCCGGAGGCCACCAGCCGCTCCCCATGGTCGGGGCGCAGGTGTAGGGTGCTGCCATTGGTGGTCAGGTGCAGCCGCAGGTGCCGCGCCACCGCCGCCTGAATCGCCTCAAAAATATGGGGATAGATCAGCGGCTCCCCCATCAGGTGAAAGGTGATGATGTCCGCTAGGCGATCGTCCGCCACCTCCGTCAAGATGCGCTCCAGCAGCCCCCAGTCCATATGTCCCCGAGGGCGGGCCATAATCGCGTCTGGGCAAAATTCACACTTGAAATTGCACACATTGGTCACTTCAATGTGCAGGCGGCCTAGGGGGCGAAGGGAGGGGGCAGACATGGGCATGGCGCAATAGGGCAAGGCGGGGCGGGCAACGGGCATCCTGTTATGGACGGCCCCCCACTCGATCGCCCTCAACCTACCAGAGGTTCCCTGCCAGAAGATGAGAGGGCCTTGAAGAAATGCCCGATCGCCCCACCCCCACTGGGGTACCCGTAGTCAGGGAAAATTCCGCAAAAACACGGAGATTTCCCCAGGCTTCACCGGATGCTTGCCTTGGGGGACTGTAATCTCTGTTAGCCTTGAGAGGTTCCAGGGATGTGTGCCCAACCGACATGTATGACGGACCCTTCAACGTCGAATGTCCTTGCTGAAATTGAACGACGGCTGCGATCGCTCCTCCCTGCCGACCTCTACGCTGCTGCCTGGATTCATCCCTCCAGCGAGACCTTGATGCGCACCTTCGAGCATCTGCGCACGCTGCAACATATCTTGATTGACTACATCCCTCGGGATGTTTACAACAACCCACCCCAATTGGGGGTGCCCCGCTATGAATGGCAATCGGGTACATTGCTGTTCACAGACTTGGCGGGCTTCACCCCCCTGTTAGAGGCCCGTGCCGCTGAGGGCATTACCGGGGCTGAAATGCTGCTGAAGCTGCTCAATCGCTACTTCTCAGAAATGATTGAGATCATCAGCAAGTCCGGTGGCAACCTGCTGGAATTTACCGGGGATGCCCTGCTGGTGCAGTTCCCCGCCGATGATGCCCGCCATGACGTAGCCCAGGCCATCCACGCCGGGTTACGGATGCAGCGGGCCATGGCCCCCTTTCGCCGCATTCCCACCCAACAGGGGGAATTGTCCCTGCAAATGCGGGTGGGGGTCCACCTGGGGCGGTTCGTCAAGGCGGATGTGGGCACCCCCCAGCGCATGGGCCATGTGCTGCTGGGCAAGGCGGTAACCGTGGCCAAACAGGCGGAGGGGGCGGGCCTGGTGGGCCATGTCTGTCTGACCACAGCGGTGAAGGCGTATCTCAGCGATCGCATTCAGCTTAAACCCGTAGACGACGACCACTGGGTGGTGATCGACGACTTCACCCCCGAGGAACTGGGGGAATACGAAATCACCCTGGCCCGCCGTCGCACCCCCAGCCCCATGCTGTTCGATCGCAGCGTCCCCGCCCTGATGGACGAGATCAAAGCCTCGGTGGATTTGGTGGAGCCCCTGGCCAGCTACCTACCGCGATCGGTGCTGCAACTGGTGGTCAAAACCGCCGCCGAACGCCGCATTCCCCCCGCCTTTCCCGCCGTGGCGGTGGCCTTTGTCAACCTGATGGGTCTGCCAGAGGCGGTGGACGATGCCCTGCCAGCGGAAACCCCCGCCCTGGTGCAGTGCTTCTCCGATGCCTTCTCCTTAATCAACGGGGTGGTGGAACTGAAAGACGGCATCCTGCAAAAGGTCACCTACCACTCCATCGGGTCTGAAATGTTGATGCACTTCGGGGTGCTCAACCCCGACCCCAGTGATCCCTTCCGGGCCGCAGAGGCGGTGCTGACCATCCGCAAGCTGGTGGAATCCATCACGCCCCCCCTGGTTCAGGGGCAGCCCATTCGCCTTACCTGCCGCATTGGTCTCTCCTATGGCCCCGTATTTGCCGCCGAAGTGGGGGAACGGCGGGGCCGCCGAGAGTTCAACATTTTGGGCGACACGGTCAACACCGCCGCCCGCCTTATGAGCCGCGCCGGGGAAAACGAGATTTGGATTAACCAACTCATGTACGGCCATGTGGGCAGCCATTTCCAGGTCCGTCCCCTGGGCAACCTACCCCTCAAAGGCAAGGCTATGCCCCAGCCCGTTTATGCCCTGGGGGAACGGCGGGTAGACGACACGTCTAGTTTTCGGGCATGGTAATTTCCCGTTTCTGGGCGTGGTAAGTTGACCCCATAGGTCTTACACACCCAGCTCCCGAGTCCTCGGTCTGCCGTTGGGGCCAGGGACTCAAGCCCCTGGTTCATCGGGGTGACAGCGTAAGTCCTGCCCCAGAACTGTTCTGAAGCGCCTGACCTTCCCATGACCCTGACTGCCGCATCGGTGCCCCTTGACCACATTCGCTACAACGAGCAGGGGTTGGTGCCCGCCATTGTGCAAGACCACCTGGATGGCACCGTGCTGATGATGGCCTGGATGAACCAGGCGTCCCTCCAAAAAACCCTGGAAACGGGGGAAACCTGGTTCTGGAGCCGATCGCGCCAGGAACTCTGGCACAAGGGGGCCACCTCGGGCCATTTGCAACTGGTGCAAACCATCCGCTACGACTGCGACAGCGACGCCCTACTGGTTACGGTGGAGCAACAGGGGGACATCGCCTGCCACACCGGGGAACGCAGTTGTTTTCACCAAATTGAGGGCACTATTGCGCCACCGCCAGCGGATACCTTGTCCCAGGTGTTTGCAGTAATTCGCGATCGCCAAGCCCACCCCACCGAAAGCTCCTACACCAGCAAACTCCTGGCCGGGGGCGACAACAAAATTCTCAAGAAAATTGGCGAAGAGGCCGCCGAAGTGGTGATGGCCTGCAAAGACGATGTTCCCGATGACATCGCCGGGGAAGTGGCGGACTTGTTCTACCACACCCTAGTGGCCCTGGCCCACCACAATGTCGATATCAAAGCCGTCTACCGCAAGCTACAAGCCCGCCGCCGCTGAGGGCAGCATCGTTCCTCATATCGCACGGCGTCAGTAGACGTTTCTGTAGCGGTTCGGATTAGGGCCTGGGAGAAGCTTCTAGTTGAGCTTGGCGCGAATAACCCTACCTTCTGGCTCCCTATCTCCCATGCTCCCCAGCTCCCCCA